>NZ_JAQYWT010000353.1:0-4325 GCF_036322545.1 Streptomyces sp. SP18BB07 | reverse complement strand
GCTGACCATCATCCGCGGGAGCGATGTCGTCGGCGCGTACGGCCACAGCCCCGACCGCCTCACCGCGATCGCGGAGAGCGCTTTCGCCCTGCTGCCCCGCCCACGCCACCACTGACAAGGACACGGCCGGCCTCGTCGCACAGGACAGGCTGCGTGCACGCCTGGCGCCTCGCCATCCTGTCGCTCCACCTCCACGGGGCCGACGACAACTGCTTCCCGCACGTCGAACAGCCCAAGACGGTCGCCGACCACATCCTGGGCTTCCTGAACAGCTGCCCCCTCCCACCACCCAGAACTCGAAGGGTCGACCGAACCATGACTGACAAGGAACGGCAGGAGGCCATGGCTGTGACGACTCCTTTCGTGGAAAAGCACCGCGGCACCGAGGCCATGCTGGCCCTCCTCGACGCGATGGACCAGATGCCGAGCGCCAGGCGGCTGCGGGCCCGCTCCTACGAGCTGCTGTCTCTTGTCCCGGACTCGTCTGTCGTGGACATCGGCTGCGGTGCCGGGCGGGCCGTCGCCGAGCTGGCCGAGCGGGGCGTCCACGCGGTGGGCGTGGATCCCGATCCGTGGATGCTGGCCGAAGCCCGGAAACGGTGGCCGGCGGCCGAGTTCCGGGAGGCGGGGGCGGAGGAGCTGCCGTTCGCCGACGGAAGTGTGCGCGGCTACCGTGCCGACAAGGTCTTCCACGCACTGCAGGAGCCGTGGCGCGCGGTGGCGGAAGCGCGGCGCGTCCTCTGCCCGGGCGGCAGGATCGTCCTGGTCGGGCAGGACTGGGACGCCATCATGGTCGACTCTGATGACGCGGCGCTCACCCGCACGATCGTGCACGCCCGCGCCGACCTCCTGGGCACGCCCCGCGCCGCCCGCCAGTACCGCAACCTGCTCCTGGACGGCGACTTCAACGACGTCACCGTCGAGGTGCACACCAGCGTGTTCACCGATCCCGCGATGCTGCCGCTGCTCACCGGGCTCGCCGAGTCGGCCTGCACGAGCGGTGCCGTCGGCCGTGACCAGGCCGATGAGTGGCTCGCCGAACAGCACCGACGCGCCGAGGCCGACCGCTTCCTCATCGCCATTCCGTTCTTCGTGGCTGCCGCCTCCGCCTAGAGAGCAGATGGAGCACGGGCTGCGGGGATCCGCGTGACCGGGGAACGGTGACCACGCCTGTCAGGCACTGGTGGTCGATATGGGTTTCCTCGGCCGGCTGGGGGTGGCCCCCTTCCGTGCGAGATGCCTGGTCATGAGGGTGATGACGGCCCAGGTGATCAGGGTCTCAGTACTGGATGCCGTTCGTAGTCCCGGGCATGGCAGCATGCGTGCAGCCGGTGCGGCACCCGCAGCCAGACCACGGTGGTCGCCACAGTTGCGGGCCCAGACGACCTCGTTCTCCCGCTCGTATTCGAGGAACTCCACTCACGCTGCAGCGGCGGCGATATCCAGACTTTTCATCCGCGCCCTGTTGGTCATGGTCTTGGCGAACAGCCGGCCGGCGATCGGCAGCCGGGCGAGGCGGATCATCACAGACCGAAGCAGCAACTCGGCGCGGTTGCCTGGGGTGAAGAAACTGCGCTGGCTCACAGCGTTGCCGAGGTGGTGGTCGATGAACGGGCGCAGGTGGTCCTCCCAGTCCTGCAGCGCTCGTGGCACGTCGTGCGGGTGGCGTTCCAGCATGGTGCCGAGCAGGTCCGCCCCGGCCAGGCCGGTGGATGCCCCCATGGCGGAGTAAACGGTCAGGCACCACGCGGCGTCGCCGACGAGCACGACTCGGCCGCGGTGCCAGTGGTCGAGGTGCACCTGCTCGGCGGAGTCGAACAGGTGGTCCGGGGCCTTCTCGAACTGGTCGAGCAGCCAACCCAGCGTGGAGCCGGTGGGCTCGGGGCCGTAGGCGGCGCGCAGCGAGTCGATGGCCGGCCGGGTGAACTCGGCGTCCACGTCGTCGGTGCGGTAGGAGAACAGCACCGTCGGCGGACGGTCGGCGAACGAGAACACCCACACCGATCGGCCCGCCTCGGCCATGACCAGCCCGTCCTGCGGGCCGTAGCCAGGTACCGGCTCGGGCAGGCCGTACACGGCGATCATGTAGTTCAGCCGGCGGATCGGGTTCTGCTCGGGCTCGAACGCGAGCCGACGTACCGTCGAGCGCAGTCCGTCTGCCCCGACCACCAGGTCGAACCGTTCGACGGTCGTCGTTTCCGTCGTCAGGTCGCGGATCTCGACGTGCACCCCGTCGAGGTACTGGTCCAGCGCGATCGGCACGGTCGAGTACCGGATCTCGACCTCGTCGGGCAGGGCGGTGAAGGCCGCGTCTTCGATGTCGCCCCGCATCACCATTCGAGACCCGCCGAACACATCGGCGTAGCCCAGACCGCGGCGGCGCCGGCCCGTGCGGTCGACGTCGTAGCTCACGCTTTCCGGAGCGAAGCGATTCGGCACGGCATCGGCGAAGCCCAGCCGTTCGGCGGCGGCGAGGCCGGTCCCGAACAGGGCGATGAAGTATCCGCCGCGGCGCCGCTCGGGGGCCTTCTCCAGCACCACCACGTCCCAGCCCGCGCGATGCAGTCGCAGCGCGGAGGCGGTCCCGCTGATCCCGAGACCGACCACCAGGGCCCGCTGTCGCGATGTCGTGTTCTTGTCCATGGGATTGCGCTCCGACATTGTCGTGTCCTTCATCCGGTGGGGGTGGGTCGGCCGTTCAGGAAGCCGAGGATGTGAAGTCGTCGAGGCGGGCGAGGAAGTCGAGGAGTGCGGCGTTGACCTCGGCGGGACGCTCCTGCTGCTTGCTTGTTGGGCATGGCTGAACCCGTCTGGAACTGGGCTGAGATCTCAGAGCTTCAAGATCACCCTGTGGCCCCTTGCGGGCTCACCTCGGAGATCCCCTGGAGGGCCGCGTCGGTGTCCGCGGTGGCCGGCATCCTGTTGGTGTCGGCGCCGGCCGCTGCGGAGGCCCCGACCTGGGCGACCAGATCGGTGGCGTTACTGGCTCCGCGCGTGCGGAGCCGGCCCTTCGGCATTCAGGATTCAGGTGCGCGCGGGCGTCGTCTGCAGGAACAGCTCGAGCAGTGCCAGCAGCGTCTCGGGCGCGTCCTCGGTCGGGAAGTGGCCGGCGCCCGGAAGCTCGACCACGGGTGCGTCGGGGTAGCTGAGCCTGAACGACGGGATCACGTACTCGGGCAGCAGTGCGGTGTCCCGCATCCCCACCGCCAGCATCGCCGGCACGGCGCGCAGCGCGGCGACGGCTTCCATGGGCGGCGGGCCGGGCGGGGGGCCCTGCGGGCCCTCCAGGACCTGCCGGGGGAAGGCGATGACACCGCGGCACTCCGCCGGGGTCGAAAAGGGGCTGGAGTAGGCGCGGATCCAGGTCGGCGTGGCGATCTCGGGCCGGGCGACATGCTGCAGGTCGATCATCAGGTGGGCGATGGTGTGACCCGCATTTCCGAGGATCTGATCGAACGAACCGTCCGAGAGCGCCGAGTGGGCCCACTGGAACCAGCGGCTCTCGACGCCGTTGGCCTTCATGAGAGGGGCGATGTCGTCCGCGAGGGGCAGCACGGTGTTCGTGGCGAAGATCCGGGAGATCCGGTCGGGGTGACGCAGCGCGAACCCGGTGCCGATGGGGCCGCCCCAGTCACGGAGCACCAGGGTGATGTTGGTGAGGTCGAGCGTGTCGACGAGCAACGATTCGAGATTCAGGATGTGTTCGCTCGCGTCGTACGTGCGGTCCTGCGGTGTCTCGCTCTTGCCGAAGCCCATGTGGTCGGGAACGACCACGCGATGGTGACGCGACAGCGGCCCGATCAGGTGGCGCCACTCGTAGCCCCAGGTGGGCTCGCCATGCAGCATGACGATCGCCTGATCGGGCCGTTCAGGGCCCTCGTCGACGTAGTGCTGGCGGAAGCCGGCAGCCTCGTCGAAGCGGGCGGGATACGGCCACGTGCCGTCGAACGTCTCTTCAGCAGCAATCACGGGATCTCGCGCCTTCCGGTGCGGTGTCGTCCGTACGGACCACGGTCATGCGGTCCTGGGGTGGGTGGGTTTGAAGCAGCGTTCACCGGTCGGCTCGCTCCAGTGCTGAGCTGCATGCTGCAGGTGTGCACGCGGCCCGTCCGGCGAGCTCAGCACCGTTGTTTACTGAACAGTCCGAAACCTAAATGGTTCTGTACTGGGTTGTCAATTACGGTGGGTCGGCTTTACCTTCGATGCATGGCGAGACCACGAAGCTTCGACCGCGACCACGTCCTGCATGCCGCGGAGCGGCAGTTCCGCGCTTCGGGCTACAACGGCACGAGCGTCGACGACATCAGCGCCGCCACCGGCCTGGG
>NZ_JAQYWT010000352.1:0-52283 GCF_036322545.1 Streptomyces sp. SP18BB07 | reverse complement strand
GGGGCGCGGGGAACTGCGCGAGCAACCCCCACTCACCCGCACCCGCCCACCCACCCCACCGCCCCCCCCCCCCCGCCCCCCCGCCAGACCCCCCCCCCCTGGGTGGCCCCGCGCAGCCGCCCCGCCCCCGCCGGGGGCCCCCCCCCCGATGACGGGGGGCGGGGGAAACGGCGCCCCCCGCCCCCCCCCCCCCCCCCCGCCCACGCACCGTCCGCCCCGAGCTATCCGGCGCCCGGCGAGGCGGCGCAGCCATCCGGCGCCCGGCGTAGCGGCGCAGCCAGGCCGCATTACCGTGAACCCATGCTCCCGAACGCCCCCGGCGCGGCCGCCGCCTCCGCGCACGCGCCCGCCGAAGCCGTCGCACCCCTGATGCGGGGGATCACCGTGTTGCGCCGGCTCACCGAAGCGGACGGAACGCTGAGCCCGAGCGCGCTGGAGAAGGCGACCGGACTCGCACGTTCCACCGTGGACCGGATCACGGCGACGCTGGCCCGCATGGGCTACGTACGGCTGGACGGCCGTGACGCGGTCCTCGCCCCCCGGCTGATGGAGCTGGGCAACGCCTATCTCGCCGCCATCCGCCTCCCCCGCCTCCTGGACGCCCACGCCGACGCCCTCGCCGACGAACTCGACGAGTCCGTCTCCCTGGCGGTCCGCGACCAGGACGGCGTCCGCTTCATCCACCAGGCCACCCGCCGCCGCGCCATGTCCCTCAGCTTCCGCATCGGCGACCTCCTCCCGGCCGAACGCACCGCACCGGGCCCGTTGTTCGCCACCGAGTGGGAGCCGGCCGACTGGGCCCGGTGGCGCGCCCGCCGCACGGCCGACCCCGAGGGCCGCGGCTTCCCGGCGGTCCCTCCGCGCGGCGGTGCCTACGACGACTTCGAGGACCGTACGGCCCGGGCGGGCGCCCAGGGGTGGGCGCTGGACGACCAGTTGATCGAACCGGGGCTGGTGGCGGTGTCCGTACCCGTACGGGATCCGCGTACGGGCCGGGTCGCGTGTGTGGCGAGCGTCGTCAGCCACACGAGTCGGCACACCACGGATTCACTGCGCTCGACGCTGCTGCCCCGGCTGCGGGCGACGGTGGCGGAGATGGAGCGGGAGCTGCGGGAGTCGACGAGACTCCCCAAGACGACGGAACCTCCCCGGACGGCGAGACTTCCCCGGTCGAGGGAGCTGCCCGGGTCGCGGGAGCTGCCCGGGTCGCGGGAGCTACCCGGGTCGCGGGAGCTGCCGGAGGGGTCCGGGGCCCTTGGGCTGGCCGCCTGGACGGGTGCCTCCAAGCAGGAACTGGGCCGGGAGTTCGTCGAGTCGCTCGCCCGGGGGCTCACCGTGATCACCTCGTTCGGCGAGGGCCGGGCCGCACTCACCCTCACCGAGGTCGCGCAGGCCACCGGGCTCGCCCGGGCGACGGCCCGGCGCGCGCTGATCACCCTCGAACACCTCGGGTACGTCGAGTCGTACGACCGGGTCTTCCGCCTGACCCCCCGGGTGCTGGGCCTGGGCTTCCCGCCCCTGTCGATGCTGCCCCTCCCCGGAATCGCCGCGCCGCACCTGGCCGAACTCTCCGCGCGCGTCCACGACTCGGCGTCCCTCGCGGTGCTCACCGGGGGCGGGGAGGAGGTGCAGTACACGGCGCGGGTCGCCACCAGCCGCATCATGAGCGTCAACATCACCCTCGGGACGCGGCTGCCGGCGTACGCGACGTCCCTGGGTCGGGTGATGCTCGCCGATCTGCTCCCCGAGGTCCCCCTGCCGGAGCCTCTCGCCCCGCTGACCCCGCACACGGTCACCGGCCGGCGGGAACTGCTGACCCTCCTGGAAGGGGTACGGGGCGCCGGATACGCCCTCGTCGACGGGGAGTTGGAGGAGGGGCTGCGGTCCATCGCCGTGCCCGTGCGGGAGCGGGGCGGACGGGTCGTCGCCGCGGTGAACGTCGCGATGCACAGCAGTCGGCGGTCGGTCGAGGAGTGCGTGGCGGAGGTCCTGCCCGAGCTGCGGGCGGCGGTGGGGCGGATCGAGGGGGAGCTCGCGGTGGCGGGGATGTTCCGGCGCGTACCGGAGGTCTGACTCCCACCGCGAACACCGTACGCTGTCCGCGTCAGCCGTACGCGGACAGCGCACAGCGCACAGCGCACAGCGGTCGGCCGGTCGGCGGTCGACCGCCGAGCAGACACAGGAACGCGGCGACCGTGAAGCAGGCACAGGAACTGAGGAGACGCGACCCCATGGCAGCCGAGAAGCCGGTCAGGAAGCAGGAGGGGTTCCAGTCGGTCTGGACCCGGCCCCGGACCGGGCGGGAGCAGCCCGCGCTGAGCCGGGAGCAGATCGTCGCCGAGGCGCTGCGGCTGCTCGACGAGGAGGGCATCGACGCGCTGAGCATGCGCAAGCTCGGCGCCCGCCTCGGGGCCGGCGCGACCTCCCTCTACCGCCACGTCGCCAACAAGGACGAGCTGCTGGAGCTGGCCGTCGACGAGATCTACGGCGAGATCGAGGTGACCGGCACCCCCGACCCGGCGAACTGGCGTACCGACATCGCGAGTTGCGCCCACAACCTGCGCACCACGATCCTGCGCCACCCATGGCTCGCCTCCGTGCTCGGCGAGTTGGGCATGTCCTATCTCGGCCCGAACTGGATGCGGGTCTCCGAGGCCATGCTGAGACTGCTGACGACCGCCGGGTTCCCGGCCGACGAGGCCGACCGGGCGCTCACCACGGTCGTCGCGTACGTCACCGGCACGGCCACCACCGAGGCCGCCTGGCTCAACGTCCTGGCCCGCAGCGGCCAGGACGAGCAGAGCATGGTCGAACAGCTGTGGCCCGCCGCCGAGGAGGCCGCCCAGGACTATCCGCTGCTGCGCGAGGGCTACGCCGAACAGCGCGGCACGGATCCCCGGGCGGCCCGGGAGGAAGGGTTCCAGTACGGCCTCGACCGGGTCCTGGACGGGCTGGCGACGCGGCTGACGTGACACCGGAGAGCGCCCTCCCCGGCACCGCCTGCCGGGCACCCCTTCCTCAACTCCCTTCCCTCCCCTATCCGTTGACGCCCGTGTACTTGCTGAGACTCCAGTTCCACAGCAGCCGTGACAGGACGAACGCGGTGAGGCCGATGAAGGGCGAGGCGAACGCGAGCGCCTCCGGCACGCCCATCGCGTCTCCGTGGCCGGTCAGCACGCCGGCCGGGAAGTAGGCGATGAACGCGAGCGGTACGACGAAGGTGAACGCGGCGGACGCGGCCTTCGGGAGGATGCTCAGCGGGTAGCTGCCGAAGGTGCCCATCAGCTCCTCCAGCCACTGGCTCCAGTACGACGTGGCCGGGAAGTGGAACGCGGCGGCGGCCAGGGCCGTGAAGAGCGCGGCCTCCACCAGCATGCCGCCGAGGACCCCGGCCACCACGTAGGCGATCCGGCCCGCCGTCCAGTCGAGCGAACTGCGTTGCAGGGCGGCGACGAACAGACCGGCCGCGACGACCAGGTCACCGAGGGCGTTGACCGGGAAGAACGCCAGCTGGACCTGGCGGTAGACCGGCATGGGGCGGATCAGGCAGGGGTCGACGATGCCTTCCTGGACCAGGACGTTCATGTACTGGACCCGGCCGAGGAACAGCACGTACAACCCGTGGGCGAGCATGCGCATGCTCGCGATGAGCAGCACGTCGGAGCTGGACCAGCCGCCGAGGCCGGGGAACCGGGTGAGCAGGACGGAGGCGAAGACGACGATCGAGACCTGCCAGATCGCGCCGACGGAGACGTTCATCAGGAACTCGCCCCGGTATTCGAGACGGGCCTTGAAGTTGAGCTTGGTGATCCGCCAGACGACGCGCCAGGCGTGCGCCGGCCCATGGGGGACGGTGTGGTGCGGACCATGGGGGACGGTGTTGTGCGGGGTCGTCATGGTCAGCCTCCCTGGGACACGACGCGTCGGCCGGCGAGGTCCCAGAGCCGGCGGGTGAGCAGCGCGAGCAGCACGATCCAGACGGCCTGGATCACCATCTGACCGAAGGCGTCGCCGAGGCCGATGCGTCCGACGTAGATGGAGAGCGGTACGCCGAGCGTCGCCTGGAACGGCAGGAACGCGCTGAGCGTGATGAACCAGTCCGGGAAGTACCAGAGCGGGGCGTACACACCGGAGAGCAGGTTCTGCGCGAAGACGAGGATCAGCAGGGCCGCCTCGTTGCGCAGGGTCCAGAAGCACATCAGGTCGACCAGCATCATCACGTAGTAGAGGACGAGTTGGCCGAGCAGCATGCTGACGGCGAACACCCCGGCCACCGAGGGGGAGGCGGGCGGGGGGACGACTCCGACGGCGAGGCACAGCAGATATCCGGTGAACACCCAGCCGAAGCCGTACAGCTGGTCGCCGAGGGCGCGCAGCGCGTAGTAGCGCCGGGGTTTCATCGGCCGCAGGTACCAGTAGACGATCGTGCCGAAGCGCAGATGCTGGATCACCATGTCGCGGCCCGCGCTGCGGTCGAGGCCGCGGATGCGGTTCGCGAGGACGGCGAGTACGGCGTAGCCGACGGCCTGGGTCTCGTCGAGCCCGGCGCTGGAGTCGGTGTTCGCGTACAGCCCGCGCCAGAGGTAGACGACCAGGCAGACCTGGACGAGGAGCCGTACGGCGGTGGCGGACATCCGGGGCGGCGCGAGCAGTTCACCCCGGGGGGTGATCCAGGAGACGCGACGGGCGCGGGAGAGGGCGGCGGTGAGGGTGGTGGGTGTGGGGCGGGTGGGGCCAGTGGGGTGAGTGGGGACGGACGGGGAGGGGGTGGCCATGGTTCAGCCGCCCTGGGGGGTGGAGGGTGAGTCGGGGGTGGAGTCGGAGGAGGAGGAGGAGGAGGCGACGGTGGCCAGGTGCTGAGCCTCCTGGGCCTCCTGAGCCTCCTGGGCCTCCTGGGCCTCCTGGGCCTCCTGGGGCGGTACGTCGCTGAGGTAGGCGGCGCGCATGACGTCCTCCAGGTCGTTCTCCTCCAGCGCGAGGTCCGCGACCCGGAACCGCCCGATGATCACCTTGAGGGCGTCGTGGACGGTGGGCGCGTCCTCCCCGACCGGCCCGAAGACGACCCGCGGCCCTTCCCGCCGCAGCACACCGATACCGGCGAACCCGGGCAGCGGAACAGCGCCACCGCCCCCTTCACCCTGCTCGCCGGCCCCGACGCCGGCGACGACCTCGACGTCGGCCGGGTCGGCGAGTGTGGCCCGGACCTGCCAGGTGCCGCCGAAGCGCCGCCGGATCTCCTGGAGGGAGCCGTCGAGGACGATCCGGCCGTGGTTGATGAGCACGACGCGCTCGGCGAGGCGTTCCACCTCGGTCATGTCGTGCGTGGTGAGCAGGACGGTGCGGTCGCGCTCCTCGACCTGGTGCCGCAGGAACCGCCGTACCTGCTCCTTCACCACCACGTCCATGCCGATGGTGGGTTCGTCGAGGAAGACGACGGGCGGATCGTGCAGCAGCGAGGCGGCGAGATCGCAGCGCACCCGCTGCCCGAGGGACAGATGCCGGACGCGGGTGTCCCAGAACTCGGAGAGTTCGAGCAGCCCGTCGAACTCCTGGATCCGCTCCCGGAACTGCGCTTCCGGGACCCCGTAGATGTCCCGCAGGATCTCGAACGACTCCCGGGCGGGCAGGTCCCACCACAACTGCGTCCGCTGCCCGAACACGGCCCCGATGTTGTGGGCGTTGCGCTCCCGGTCCCGGTGCGGGACGACCCCGGCGACGAGGGCCTCGCCCGAGGTGGGCGTGAGGATGCCGGTGAGCATCTTGATGGTGGTGGACTTGCCGGCGCCGTTGGGACCGAGCAGTGCGAGCAACTCCCCTCTGCCCACACTGAAGTCGACGTCCCGGACCGCGACCTTGTCCACGCGCCGCGGACTGACGAGCGACCTGAGCGCCCCCGCGAAACCGGGTTGCCGCACGGTCGTCTGGAACACTTTGGACAGCCCACGCGCCTCGATCACCGCAGACAACGGCACCACTCCCCTTCACACACCCGCTCGACGTGTCGCCCGACCCTCGCGTCCGACATCCCGAACGCCATTCGGAACGACTGCGGCATGCTAGGCCCGCGCCCCGCCCGGGGAAACCGATTTCTCACGGGCCCCGACCTACCCACCCCACCCACCCCGAACGCCCACACCCCACCCACCCACCACCCGCTACACTGACCGGGCACCAAGCCTTCGTAGCTCAGGGGATAGAGCACCGCTCTCCTAAAGCGGGTGTCGCAGGTTCGAATCCTGCCGGGGGCACAGCAAAAGGGCCAGCTCAGGAGGGTTTCCTCCCAGGCTGGCCCTTCGTCGTGTTCGAGGCCGTGCCACACGCGTGCCACTACGGCTGTGTGGACGGCCAGGTCCTCTAGTCCGAGACGGCCTCTCCCCCACCCTCGCGGATCATCGCCCCGAGCCGATCAGCGATGGCCCGGTCGCGGTCGCTGGTCATGTGCTGATAGATCAGCGCGGCGCGCGAGCTGCTGTGGCCCATGCGGGTCATCAGCTCACGGGTGCTGGCACCGGCGGTCGAGGCTAGCGTGTTGCCGGTGTGGCGGAGATCGTGAAAGTGGAGCTCCGACGTGACGCCCGCCGCCTTCCTGGCCGCCACCCAGTCGTCGCGGAAATTGCTCCGCCGGAGTTGGCCTCCCTGGGGGCCCACGAAGACGTGTCCGTCGCGGCCGGGCGCGGCGAACTGTTCCAGGTGGCCCGTCACGTCGTCGAGCAGCTCGGCGGGGAACGAGATTGCACGAACCCCGGCAGCGGACTTCGGTGCCTTGTCGAAGAGGCGGCCGTTCTGCAACTCGGCCTGAGACCGGCGGACGCTGACGGTCAGCCCCTCCAGGTCGATGTCCCGACGGCGAAGGGCGGCGAGTTCGCCGAAGCGCAGAGTGGTGAACGCGGCCAGGAGGACGAGCAGCCGGTAGCGCGGCGCGATGGCGTCGGCGACGGTGACGGCGAAGACCTCCGCGACCGAAAGGACCGGCCGCGCTGCCGGGTCTCGGCCGTGAGGGCCGGCTCGAGAGAAGGTCTCTCTCGCGCCGGGCCGTCCTCGCGTCTCGGTCGTGCCGCACGCTCTCCGCCCAGCAGCAGGGGCAAGGAGCGCCCGGTGTCGACGCCGTCAGTCGTAGGCTCCGTCAGTCGTAGGCTCCGTCAGCCGTAGGCTCCGTCAGCCGTAGGCTCCGTCAGCCGTAGGCTCGGTCAGTTGTAGACGTTGAATTCCGCGATGGACCACCAGTTACTCGCGACATCAGCGGTGTTGACGACCTTGATGTGGCGAGCCGTCCGCGTGGGGAAGGAGACCACCTGGACGCGCTGGCCGTCCGTCACGGAGGAGACCTTGATCCAGTCGGTTCCATCCTCCGAGACGTACACGTCCGCGCTTCGCGCGTAATCGTCGATGCTTCCGCCGACATCCAGGACGACCTTGTTGAAGGTCTGCGCCTGCCCCATGTCCACGTGGATCCAGAGGCCGTCGTACTGCCCGGTTCCGGAGCTGTAGCGGTTACCGGAATCACCGTCCAGCATGTTTCCGGGTGCGTCCCACTGGCTCGCGTCCGAAGCCGTCGCGGTCCAGCCCGTGCGCGGCAGTGCGGGGCCCAGGTCCATGACGTCGAAGGATGAGCCGCCCGCGTCCGCTCCGGTGGCGCCCTTCACGGAGACCGTGACCTTCCCCGCTGGGAGTCCCTTCGGGACGTAGGCGCTGATGCTCGTGTCCGACCAGGTGTCTATCTCGGCATAGCTCGATCCGAAGTACACCGTGCCCAGCCCCTGCGAGTCGCCGAAGCCGGAACCGTGGATCGTGAACTTGGAGCGTGGTACGCCCCGTTCCGGCTTCAGATCGCTGAAGGTCGGCGATGGGAAGCTCGAGAGCTTCCTGGTCGTGAACATCGCCGAGGTGCCACCCGGCAGCTCATAGGTGTACGAGCCGTCGGTGGACATCTTGAAACTCTTGCTGTCAGCGGTCCCGTTGAAGACCACGGTGACCTGGTCCCCTTGCTTGCTGGTCCAGCTCTTCGACTGGAGGCCGCTTGCCACCGCTGTCGGAGCCGCGATGGAGCCGGTTCCGCGCGCGGCTCCGTACACCTCGATGTCGCCGATGGCCCACCAGAAACCGGAGGCCGCGGTGCTGACGATGCGAATGTACTGTGCCGTGCGGGTCGGCAGTGCGACGGTTATTTTCCCGATTCCCCCGCTGCCGCTCGCGATCGCGCTGCCCCACTCGGCTCCGTCGTCCGACACATAGATCTGATACTTCGTGACGTAGTCGAACGAGTTGTTCACGCCGGTGTCGAAGACGATCTTGTTGAAGCTCGTGGGGCTCCCCAGGTCGATCTGGAACCAGTCACCGCTCGTCGTCCCGTGCCCGAGGCTCCACTTGGTATTGATGTCGCCGTCGATCGCGTTCGCGGCCCTGCCCCAGTCCGGCTGCGCGGAAGCCGTGGCCGTCCACTTGGTACGGCTCAGTGCCCTTCCGGTCGTCCGGACGGAGGCTCCGATCGGCAGGGAGTACGTGATCAGCTTGTTTCCGGTGCGGATGCGGTTCTGGTGGGGCAGCAGTGCCGGGTCGTAGGTGACGGTGACCGGACCGGACTCCGACTTGAACGCGAAGTCGTGTGTCGGGTCTGGGACCTTGGCCGCTGCGGGGGTGCTGCCGCTCCGCGCGGGGCCGGAGTAGGTGAAGGTGACGGCGTCTCCGGCGTTCAGGGTGTAGTCGAACGAGTGTGTCCCGTCCGCGACGCTGAAGGTCTTCGCCGCCTTTCCCGAGTTGTGCGCGATCAGCACCTTCGATCCGTCCGGGTTCTGGAACGCGACGTTCTCTATGCTGCCTTCCCCGAAGGTGTTCGAGTAGATCCGGCGTGCTCCGGGCCTGACGAACCTGCTCGCGTGGGCGAGGGCGTGGTAGTCGACGTTGTAGGACACCTGCCCGTCGGCCGGGTCGATCGTGAGCAGGCCCCGCAGCATGGGGATGCCGGCCGTGTCGCTGTTGAGCGGGCCCCGGTCGGGATCGAGTGCGATGTTCCACAGCATCACGCCGTTCGCCCAGTTGCGCGTGCCGTTGATGATCCACGTACCCAGTGCCTCGGTGAACGCAGTCTGGTCGCTGTCCTGCCACACTCCCCCGGTGGCCTCCGTGATGAAGGTTTCCTTGCTCGGGTAGTCGTTGTGGACCACCGTCTGATACGTCGGGTCGCCGCTGTAGATGTGCCATCCGGTGCCCGCGGTGTACTGGGAGGCTGCGGGGTCGCTGAAGATCGTCTCCGGGTACGAGGGCACGTCCCAGTTGTGGTCCCAGGCCAGGATCTTCGTGGAGATTCCGTTGGCTTCGAACGCCTTGCCGATCTTCTTGATCAGCTCGGCTTCCTGGTACGCGGACAGGAACATTCCGGGCCAGGTGGGGGTGCCCATGGGTTCGTTCTGCGGGGAGATGTACGAGATGGGCACGCCGGCTTCGCCATAGGCTTGCACGAACTTGACGAAGTAGTCCGCCAGGGCGGAGACGTACTCGCTCTTGAGAGTGCCGCCGATCATGGAGTCGGAGGTCTTCATCCAGCCTGGTGGGCTCCAGGGGTTGGCCATGACCTTGAGGGACGGGTTGAGGGCGAGGGCCTGGCGCAGGGCCGGGATGATGTACGGGACGTCATGCTGGATGGAGAAGTCGGCCAGCGTCGGGTCTGTCCGGCCGGCGGGCATGTCGTCGTAGGAGTAGCTGCCGGACGCGTTGAAGTCCGTGGCGCCCATCGGGGAGCGGAGGAGGCTGAGGCCGATTCCCTTCGAGGGATCGAACAGCTTCTTCATCAGCTTGGCCCGCTCGGCAGAGGACAGCTTGTCGATGAGCCAGGCGGCGGAGTCGGTCATGGCCGCGCCGAAGCCGTGGACCTTCTGGTACTTGACGCTGTCGTCGATCTTGATCGTCAGCGGGTTGGCCGCTTTCCTCGCCTTGAACAGCACATCGTCCTGGTCGGCGACCCACGTGTCGGCTGATACGTCCGTCAGCCACACACGGACGGAATTGTCACGTGGGGCCTGCTTCAGCCGCGGGACGGCTATGGCATTCCCGGAAACCTGGGTCCACGCGGCGGCGACGCCGACCGCGGTGGCCAGGAACCGGCGTCGTCCGAGACCGTACGAGCTCATGGAAGATCCTCCTTCGGACCAGCTTGTTCTGTACTTGGGTGAGGGGGTGGGACACACTGCCGAGGTGGGGGATCGACCGGTCGGAATCGGTGCTACGGCGACGTCGGCGCCGACTGTGCGGCGCTGGTACTCGGTTCCTTGATCACGAGCGGGTGCAGTTCCCAGGCGTCGACCGCGAAGCCGAGGCGCGTCCCCGGTGCGGTGCGGGCCCGCAGTCGCCAGGGGCTCTGCCCTGTGGGGTAGAAGCGCAGGGTGAGGACCTGGCCGGTGGTGACCAGGAAGATTTCGGCGATGGAGTGGTCGACGACCACGCGCAGGTCGACGGGCTGGTCCGCCGGGCAGGGCATCCGGTGGGAGCCGCCGCGGGCTCTGCTGTCCAGTGAGGCGTGGTCGCGGTCGACGACCAGTTCACCCGCGTCGGTGTCGAGGCGGATGTCGAGGTACTCGGAGCCGTCCGCGGTGGTGACCAGCCGTAGGCCGGCGTTTCCCGTCGGCTCCAGACGTGCCGTCAGGTCGAAGGCGCGGCCCACGGTGCCGAGGTCCACCGGCCACGGGCCGTCCGTCGCGCCTGTGGCGTGGAGGGTGTGTCGGCCGCGCAGGGCCAGCAGTTCGGCGGCGGGATGCTGGCGCAGTGTGCCGTCGTCGTCGACGTGGATCTCGCGGGGCAGCGTGAGGACTCCGGCCCATCCGTCCGCGAGGGCCCAGGCTTCGTCGCGGGCCTCCCATGACCAGGCCCACAGCAGCCACCGGTCGCCCGGTCCGCGCAGCAGGGCCGGTGCGTAGCAGTCGGGGCCGTGGTCGGCGGGTACCGCCGGTCCGGCCTCGAAGTGGCCGTCGTGTTCTTCGCCGATCAGGGCCGCGACGCTCAGCGGGCCGGTGGGTTCGGTCCACGTGCCGAAAATGAGGGCGCCGGGCCCGTCTGCCGCCGGAAGGTACTGGGGGCATTCCCAGCCCTCGCCGGAGTGCAGGGCGGTGTCGCCGACGGGCTCCGGGCGACGGGCCGCGAAGGGCCCTCGGCAGGTCCAGGTCTCCAGGTCGGGTGAGTCGTACAGAAGGGCGGCGGCGCGGCCGTCCGCGAGGGCGGCGCCGACCAGCATCCGCCAACGGTCGCCGTCCTGCCAGACGTAGGGGTCGCGGTACATGGTGCAGCCCTCGGGCAGCTCGGGGATGAGCAGTTCGCCCCGCGGGGTGAAGGTGCGGCCTCCGTCGGCGGAGACGGCGGAGGTGACCGGCTGGTGCTGGAAGGAGCGGTCCTCGCGGTGCGCGGAGTAGAAGGCGACCAGCCGCTCGCCGTCGGAGACGGCGTTGCCGGAGAAGCAGCCGTCGGCGTCCGGGCCGCCCGCGGTCGGGGACAGGGCGATCGGCAGCGGCTCCCAGGTCAGCAGGTCGGGGCTGCGGAAGTGGCCCCAGTGCAGGTTCGCGTGGGTCGCTCCGTAGGGGTTGTACTGGTAGCTGACGTGGTAGTGGCCGTCGTGGAAGACCAGGCCGTTGGGGTCGTTGATCCAGTGGTGGGGCGGGCGCAGGTGCGCCACGGGGCGGTGCGGATCGCTGGGTGTGGTGGACACACGCGTGCCTTTCGGTCTTGCTGGGCCCGCCCCGCCGGCCCTCGATTCGGCGGGGCGGCTGGGTCGGCGGGGCGGGGGTCTTCGAGTCCGCGCAGGGCCTTGTGGGCCGGGCGCGGTCAGGTCTGGAGGCGGTCAGGTCTGGAGGCGGTCAGGTTCGGATGCGGAATCGTGCGCTCAGCTGCTGCTCCCGCCGTGAGCTGGGCCCGACGCGGAGCGCGAACTCACCCGGTTCGACCACGCGGCGGTTGTCGGCGGTGACGAGTGAGCACTGCGCGGCGGGGATGCTGACGGTGGCGTCCAGGCTTTCGCCCGGAGGGATCTCGACCTGGGTGAACGCCTTCAGTTCCTGCTCGGCCCAGGTGACGCTGGTGGTCAGGTCGCTGATGTACGCCTGGACCGTCTCCAGGGCCGGCCGGCTGCCGCTGTTGGTGAGTCGTACGGTCGCGTCGACGGTGCCGTCGGCGGGGATGTCCGGGTCGTGCACGACGAGGTCGGAGTAGCTGACGGTGGTGTAGGTGAGGCCCTCGCCGAACGCAAACAGGGGGTCCTGCGTGAGGTCGGCGTAGCGGCTGCCGTGCTGGCCTCGCACCTGGTTGTAGAAGACGGGCTGCTGTCCGACGTGGCGGGCGAAGGAGACGGGGAGCCGGCCGCTGGGTTCGATGAGTCCGAGGAGGAGTTCGGCGACGGCGCGGCCACCGCGCATGCCCGGATTGAACGCCTCGATGAGCGCGGCTGCGTTCAGTGCCGAGTCCGGGAGGGTGCTCGGCTTGGACTGTGCAAGTACGACGATCATGGGTGTGCCGGTGGCGGCGACCGCGTCCAGCAGGGCGATCTGTCCTCCCTGGAGGTCGAGCGTGGCGGTGGAGCGCACCTCTCCGGTGAGGTCGATGGTGTCCCCGACGACCACGACGGCGTAGTCGGCGGCTTCTGCGGCGGCGATGGCCTGCCCGAGTTGTGCCTGGTCGACGGGGGCGGGGGTGAAGACGTCCGGCTGCGGTTGGCCGTCGGGGCCGAGGGTCCACCCGGTGTCCTGGTGGGGGCTCGCGATGTCGGCTCCGCGGGCGTGCGTGATGGTCCAGTCGGTGGGTGCGACGGCGCGGAGGCCGTCGAGGACCGTCTCCACCGACTCCCGTGGATGGCCTTCGGGCATCCACGGGACCTGGCCGGTGGCGCCCGCCCAGTCGCCGAGCATGGCTTGGGTGCTGTCGGCGTTGGGGCCGATGACCGCGATCGTCCGCGGAGTACCCCGGCTCACGGCGCGGCCGGTTCCGTCCGAGGTCAGCCCTCCTTCGAGGGGCAGGGTGCCGTCGTTGCGCAGCAGTACGAGGGAGCGTCGGGCGGTCGCGAGGTTGAGGTCTGTGTGGGCGCGGCAGCCGATCACCTGCGCCTGCCGCTCGGGGTCGGGAACGCGCGGGTCCTCGAAGAGTCCGAGCTCGAACTTCAGCCGCAGCACCCGCCGTACCGCGTCGTCGATCTGCTTCTCCTCGACCAGGCCGCGGGCGACCGCCTCCTGCGCGCCCTCGAAGAAGCCGGGTGTGGCCATGATCAGGTCGTTGCCGGAGTTGACGGCGACGGCCGCAGCCTCGGCGTAGTCGGCGCAGGTCCGCTGGTCGTAGACCATCCGGCCGACGTTGTCCCAGTCGGTCACCAGCGTGCCGGTGAAGCCCCATTCGCCCTTGAGTACCTCGTTGATCAGCCACTCGTTCGCGGTGATGGGCACCCCGTCGATCGACTGGTAGCCGAGCATGAAGGCCCGGCAGCCGGCCCGGGCCGCCCGCTCGAACGGGGGCAGGAACCATGAGCGCAGCTTGCGTGGGCTGAGATCGGCCTCGCTCGCGTCGCGCCCGCCCAGGGTCTCGGAGTAGCCGGCGAAGTGCTTGGCGTACGCCAGCACGGCGGTCGGGTCGCCGAGGCCCTCGCCCTGGTAGCCGCGCACCATCGCCGCCCCGAGTTCACCGATCAGGTACGGGTCCTCGCCGAACGTCTCGTTGATCCGGCCCCAGCGCAGGTCCCGGGTGATGCACAGCACGGGGGAGAACGTCCCGTGGATCCCGGTCGCCGCGATCTCGGTCGCGGCCGCCCGGGCCACGCGGTGGAGCAGGGCGGGGTCCCAGGCGCAGGCCATGGCCAGCTGGGTCGGGAAGATCGTCGCACCGGGCCAGAACGAGTGGCCGTGGATGCCGTCGTCGGCGGTCAGCAGCGGAATGGCCAGCCGTGTCCGTGTGGCGATCTCCATGGCCTGCGGCATCAGGTCGGGTGACACGTGCAGAACCGATCCGGCCAGTTTGGCCGACACGATGTCCTCCAGGTCCCCGTGTTGTGCGTCGAGCATCAGCAGCTGCCCGACCTTCTCCGGAAGGGTCATCCGTGACAGCAGGTCCTCGGTTCTTGCTTCCACGGTCGCTTCCGGGTCCAGGTACACGGCGGTGCCGACCGGCTGTCCCACGTTGTTCTCCCAGTGATGAGTGGTGAGGGGCGGAGAGTCGATGTCCGGCGGCGGGGCGCCGGGAGGTCACTTCAGGCCGGTGGTGGCGATGCCGGCCACGAACTGGCGCTGGAAGAGAAGGAAGACGAGCATCACCGGCAGCAGGACGACCACGGCGCCGGCGAGCAGGATGCCGAAGCGGGTGAAGGACTGTCCGCTGCTGGCCAGGGCGAGGCCGACGGGAAGGGTGTACTGGCTCTCGTTCTGGGCCACTACCAGGGGCCACAGGAAGTTGTTCCAGGAGCCGAGGAAGGTGATGATCCCGAGGGTGGCGAGGGCCGGCTTGGTCAGCGGCAGGATGATCTTCGCGAAGATGGCCAGTTCGCGGCAGCCGTCCACCCGCGCGGCGTCGATGAGTTCGTCGGGCAGGGTGGAGATGAACTGCCGCATCAGGAACACCCCGAAGGGGCCGGCGAGGAACGGCAGGACCAGCCCGACCAGGGACCCGGTCAGCTGCATGTTGGACACCAGCACGTACAGCGGCACGAAGGTGACCAGGCCGGGGATCATGAGCGTCCCCATGACCAGCAGGAACACGGCGCGCTGTCCGCGGAACTCCAGCTTGGCCAGGGCGTATCCGAGCATCGAGCAGAAGATCAGGTTGCCCGCGGTGACGGCGAGGGCGACGATCACGGAGTTGGCGAACATGCTCGTGAAGTCGAGCGTGCTGAACAGTTCACCGTAGTTGGCGGTCGTGGGCGCCGTCGGGACCAGGACCGGCGGTACCCGGCGGATGTCGGCCTCGGGCTTGAAGGAGCCGGACAGCATCCACAGGAACGGCGCGATCATCAGCAGGAGGGCGCCGGCGAGCGGCAGGTACAGCCAGGGCTGGCCCCAGGTCTGTCGGACGCGGCGGCGACGCAGGGTACGCTCCGTGTCCGGGGTTGCCGTCGGCACGGTGGCGAGGGTGCTCATGGGGCATCAGTCCTTAATCCACGGATCGCAGCACGCGGAACTGCAGCACGGTCAGAGCGACGATGAGGACGAAGATGACGTAGCTGGCCGCCGACGCCATGTCGTAGTTGCCGTTGCCGAACTGGTTGTAGGCGTACAACGTGGCCGACAAGGTGGAGTCCAGCGGCCCGCCGCCCGTCATCACGAACGGCTCGTCGAAGAACTGCAGATAGCCGATGCCAGTGGTGACGGCGGTCAGCAGCAGCGCGGGCCGCAGGAGCGGGAAGGTGACCCGCCAGAACCGCTGCCAGGGCCCGGCTCCGTCGAGTTCGGCCGCCTCCATCAACGACTGCGGCACGGACTGCAGACCCGCCAGCATGATGATCATGACCGTGCCGAGGTTGCGCCACACGGCCATCACGATCATGACGGGCAGGGCGAACCGGGTGTCCGCCAGCCAGGCCGGCCCGCCGATCCCGAACCAGCCCAGCACGAGGTTCACCAGACCCGCGCGCGGTTCCAGGAGCGTCTTCCACACCACGGCGACGGCCACGATGCTGGTGATCACCGGCAGGTAGAAACCGACCCGGAAGACGGCCCGGAAGCGGCGGATGCCCCGGTCGAGCGCGACGGCCGCGGCGAGCCCTGCGGCCAGCGTCAGCGGCAGGGCCACCAGGACGAACACGCCCGTATTGCGCAGGGCCGTGAAGAACTGGTCGTCCTGGAAGAGCCGGGCGTAGGTGTCGAGTCCGGTGAACGACACGTTCAGCGGGGTGCGCAGATCGGCGCTCTTGGTGTCGGTCAGGCTCATCAGCAGCGACCAGACCACCGGCACCAGCATGAAGACCGCGAACAGCGCGAGGAACGGCGCGGCGAGGATCCAGGCGGCCCGGGCCTGCCTGCCGCGCGCCGAGCTCCGGAGCCCGGAGTGCCTGCGACCGGCACCCCGTTCCGGTCCTGCCGTGCTCTGCTTGTGGGTGTCGCCCCGCTCAGGGAGCGTTTTCGTGGACATGGATGTCATCCGTCCGTACGAGGGGTCCTCACCTGCGGCGCTCAGCGGCCCGTGCCGATGCTGGTGGCCTTGGACTGCAGCGCCTTCTGCACCTCGGCGACGGAGGCCTTGCCGAGGGCCAGCTTCTCCAGTTCGCCGTCGATGGCGTCGGCGATCTGCTGCCAGGTCGTGATGGCGGGCTGCGGCCTGCTGACCTTGAGCTGCTCCTCGAACGCCTTCATGTTCTCGTCCTCGGTCAGCTTCCCCTCCGTCCACGCCCGGGGCGCGGGGGGCAGGCTGCCGGTGACCTTCGCATAGGCCGCGAGGTTGGCGGGCTCGGTCAGGAACTGGGCGAACTTCCATGCCGCATCGGGGTTCTTGGCGTCCTTGAACACCGCGAGGTCGGTGCCGCCGGCGAACCCGGCGGGCTGCTTGGTGTACGGCACCGGCATGGTCTTCCACTTGCCGTCCAGCTCGGGGGCGTCCTTGTGGAAGCTGCCACCGGCCCACGCGGCCTCCTGGTAGGTGGCGAGCAGCCCGTCCCTGAATCCCTGGACGTTGTCGGACCTGTCGGTCGGTGCCAGTCCCTGCTTCGGGACGCTCGCCCAGTACTCCAGAGCCTTGGCGACCTCGGGCGTCTCGAAGGTGAACTTCCCGGTCTCGGCGTCGTAGATGTCACCGCCCTGCTGCCAGACCATCGGCAGCCAGAAGATCCAGGAGTTGAAGCCCATCACCAGTCCGGTGGCGTGGCGCAGCTTGGGGTTCTTCTTACCGGCGGTGGCCTGGATGGCCTTGAGGTCCTTGAGGTATCCCTCCCGGTCGGCGGCCGGGGCGCCCTTGATGCCGGCCTTCTCGATGATGTCGGTCCGGTAGTAGACGACCGTGGTGTCGGCGCTGAACGGGACGCCGTAGGAGGTGTCCTTGTACTTGGTGGTGTCCCACTGGCCTGGGTAGAAGTCGGACGACTTGATCGATGACGGTGTGGCCTGGAAGGCGTTCATGGCGGCCATCTCGGGCATCCAGGTGCTGCCGACCATGGAGAGGTCCGGGGTGTTGCCGCCGGCGACCGCGGTGGTCAGCTTGTCGTGGGCGGCGCTCCACGGGACCGCGGTGATCTTGACGGTGGCGTCCGGGTTCTCCTGCTCGAACTTCTTGGCCAGGTTCTTCAGGTTGTCGTCGGGGTCGCCCAGGGACCACATGACCACCGTGCCCTTGGCCTTGCCGGCGCCGAGCTTCGCGGGTGCGTCGTTGCCGGGGCCGGAGTCCTCGCTCCGGCCACAGCCGGTGGCCACCAGGGCTGCCGTGACGGTGACGGACAGGACCTGGGCGGTTCTGACAGCGTGACGGGTCGATATACGCATGGGTGCGGCTCCTTGCCAGTGAGCGATACGGAAGCGAGTGGGCCGGCGAGCGGCGGAGAGCGGGAGGGCACGGGTGCTCGGCCGGTCGGCCCGTAAGTGGGGGCCGGGTGCGAGAGAGGCATTCACGGTCGGACGCACGACGCGGATCGCGACTGGAGAGTCCGACGCGGAGTGGGATGGCGGCCGGGCGAGGTGTGCCCGGCCCATCGATCGGTGTCCCGGATCAGGAACGCGCGAGAAGGAGGGTGCGGAGGGGCGGTGCGGCGTGAACGCAGGCGCAGCCGCCGGGAGTTGTGAGGAGGGCGAGGCGGAGAAGGTCCGCCGAGGTGTCTGGAAGACAGGGGCGGTGTGTCACGCGGGGGCGACACACCGCCCGGCCACGAAGCGCCGACGTCCGGGGCGCATCGCGGTGAGGCGCGTCAGTTCGCGCTCGGCCCTAAGGTCGAGCCACGCACCACGAGGCTGGTGGGAATGATGCGCGAGGTGGCGGCTTCCGGGGATCTGCGTACGTGGTCCAGCAGCAGACGGGCCGCCGCCTCCCCCATCTCCCGCATCGGCTGGCGGATGGTGGTCAGCGCCGGATAGGTGTACGACGCGATCTCGACGTCGTCGAACCCCACCACGGCCACGTCCCGCGGAACACGCAGGCCGGCCTCGTTCAGGGCCGCGAGCACACCCGCCGCCGAGGGGTCGTTGTGCCCGAAGACCGCGTCGAACTCCACCCCGTCCTCGATCGCTTTCGCGACCACGGCCCGGCTGGTGTCGAACAGGAAGTCGCCGCAGACGATGCTGCGCCGGTCGAGCTCGATCCCGGCCTGCGCGTAGACGTCGACGAAGCCGCCCAGCCGTTCCTCGGTACAGCCGAACCCCTCAGGGCCCGTCACCACCAGAGGGCGACGACGGCCGATGTCCAGCAGATGGCGTGCCGCCTGTTCACCGCCCTCCCTGTTGGTGGTGGCCACGTAAGGGAAGCCAGGCCGGTGAAAGCGGTCGTCTATCAGCACCATCGGCAGCCCTGCTTCGTGCAGTTCCGTGATGTACCCCAGGGCTCCCTCGGGCTCTATCACCAGCAGACCGTCGAACGACTTGGCGGCGACCTGTAGACCCAGTCTGCGCAGTGACTCCTCACCGCGGTTCCAGGTCAGCATGCGCAGACCGAAGCCCTCGGTCTCCAGCGTCTCGACGACCGCCTGCACGATGCCGGCCCAGGCCCAGGCCATGTCAGGGACCAGCATGCCGATCATCTGCGTCGTGCCGCGGGCGAGCCCCACGGCCCCGGCGCTCGGCACATAGCCCAGGTCCGAAATCGCCTGGCGGACCCTCAAGACGGTGTTCTCGTTGATCTCGCCCTTGCCGTTCAGCACCCGCGAGACCGTCGTCTTGCTCACTCCGGCCCGCGTGGCCACGTCGGCGATAGTGACTCCCATGTCACCTCCCTTCTCTCCCGGTAGAGGCGGAAGACGTCCTCCCGCACCGAAGGGCCGATCGTACAGCGACCCTCGGAACCGGTACCGGAAGCGGTTCCGGAACCGGTTTCGGTACCGGTTCCGGAAGTGAAGCACCGAGAGCCCCGACGGGTCAACACATCGGAAACAAATCGCTTCGCCGGCCGGCCTCGGCCTCACCGATGCCGCGGAAGGCGATGAACCGGCACCCGACGCGATGGACTCTGACCTGCACGTTTACGGCCTGAGACGCTCCCCTCCTCGCCGCTTGGGCCTAGTTCGCGAGCGCCGGCGGCACCCCGGAAGCGCGGGCCCGAATCGGAGCAATCACGTCAGAACCGTTGACGCACTGGCCGGATTGCGCTTCATAATCGGGCACTCGCTGTCATCGATGACATAAGTCAACGATGACACCCAGTCGGCTGCGTGGACGTCGCCGTCGCTGGAATGTCACATTTCGATCCGCCCGCGCCAGGGCCGCAGTCACCGCTGCGCGGACGGTCCGCGGGACAAGGAGTCACCATGAGCTCTGCACGCGTATTCCGGCCTGCCGGCATGCGGTTGACGGCGGCGGTGGCGACCGTCTGCGCCCTGTCGGCCGCCCCGCTCGCGCCCCAGGCCGTCGCCGCCGACCCGCCGCCGTACACCGAGACCTACAGACCCCAGTTCCACTTCACCCCGGAGAAGAACTGGATGAACGACCCCAACGGATTGGTCTACTACAAGGGCGAGTACCACCTCTTCTACCAATACAACCCGAACGGCAACTCCTGGGGCGACATGTCCTGGGGGCACGCGGTGAGCAAGGACCTCGTGCACTGGGAGGAGTTGCCGCTCGCTCTGTCGCACGACGACGAGGAGATGGTGTTCTCCGGCAGCGCGGTCGTCGACGTGAACAACACCACCGGCTTCGGTACGAAGCAGAACCCGCCCATGGTCGCCATCTACACCAGCGCCTACAAGGACGGCGGCAAGCAGGCCCAGTCCCTCGCCTACAGCACCGACCGCGGCCGCACCTGGACCAAGTACCAGGGCAACCCCGTCATCGACATCGGCTCCCGCAACTTCCGCGACCCGAAGGTCCAGTGGTACGCGCCCACCCAGAGCTGGCTCATGACGGTCTCGCTGTCCGAAGAGCACAAGGTGCAGTTCTACTCGTCGAAGAACCTCAAGGACTGGAACCTGCTCAGCGAGTTCGGGCCCACCGGCGCGACCGGCGGCGTGTGGGAGTGCCCCGACCTGTTCCCCCTCGCGGTCGACGGAGACAAGAAGAACATCAAGTGGGTCCTGGTCGTGAACCTCAACCCCGGGGGCATCGCGGGTGGTTCGGGCTCGCAGTACTTCATCGGCGACTTCGACGGCAAGAAGTTCACCGCCGAGGACAAGGGCACCTACACGCCGCCCAACGGCACCGTGCTGCAGGGCTTCGAGGGTGCGGGCTTCGGTGACTGGACGACGACCGGAACCGCCTTCGAACAGGGATCGGCCGCCGGGTCCGTCGACTGGCAGGGGGCTGTCAGTGGCTTCGAGGGCAAGGGCCTCGCCAACAGCTTCCACGGCGGTGACGGCGCCACCGGCACCCTCACCTCCCCCTCCTTCATCGTCGCCAGCCCCTACCTGAACTTCAAGATCGGTGGCGGGCGGCATCCGCACGAAGCCGGAACCGTTCTGGGCGCGTCGCCGCCCGAGGGCACGGTCCTGGCCGACTTCGAGGGCGGCACGTACGGCGACTGGACTGCGACCGGGGACGCCTTCGGCACCGCACCGGCCGCCGGCACCCTCCCCGACCAGGGCCAGGTCTCCGGCTTCCTGGGAGACGGGCTGGTCAACACCTTCCTGAACGGGGACGCCACCACCGGCACCCTCACCTCGCCCGAGTTCACCCTCGACAAGAAGCACATCAACTTCCTCATCGGCGGCGGCAACCACCCGGCCGGCTCCGACCACGCCACCGCGATCGAGCTCCTCGTGGACGGCCAGGTCGTCCGCAGCGCCACCGGAAAGGACGCCGAAGCGCTCAACTGGGCCTCCTGGGACGTCGGCGACCTCGCGGGCAAGAAGGCGCGGATCAGAATCGTCGACGACAACACCGGCGGCTGGGGCCACCTCAACGTCGACCACATCGTGCTCTCCGACACCACCGCCCCACGCGTCTCCACGGAGACCTCCGTCAACCTGATCATCGACGGCAAGGTCGTCCGCACCGCCACCGGCACCGACAGCGAGACCCTGGACTGGGCGTCCTTCGACCTGCGCCCCTACGCCGGCAAGAGCGCACGCATCCAGGTCGTCGACATGAACACCGGCGGCTGGGGCCACGTCATGGCCGACCAGTTCACCACCGCCGACAAACCGGCCAAGTCCGTCCTGCAACGGGCCGACTGGACCGACTACGGCAAGGACTACTACGCGGCCGTGTCCTGGGAGAACGCCCCGGGCGGCAAGCGCTACATGATCGGCTGGATGGACAACTGGGACTACGCCGGCTCCGTCCCCACCACCCCCTGGCGCGGCGCACAGAGCATCCCCCGGGAAATGGCCCTGCGCACGATCGACGGCCGGACCCGACTGACCAGCAAGCCGGTGGGCAACCTGGAGTCCCTGCGGAACAAGCGCCCGGCCACGGCCTCCGGCGTCACCGTCAAGAACACCTCCAAGCCCCTGCTCAGCCGCACGGCCAAGAGCAAGACACTCGACATCGAGGCCACCTTCTCCCTCAAGGACGCCAAGCGGTTCGGCCTCAAGGTCCGCACCGGCGCGGGTGGTGAGGAGACCGTGATCGGGTACGACGCCACGACACAGGAGCTGTATGTCGACCGCTCCCGCTCCGGCGCCGTGGACTTCCACAACCTCTTCTCCACCGGCATCGAGACCGCACCCCTCAAGCCCAAGAAGGGCAAGGTGAAGTTGCGCGTCCTCGTCGACGCGTCGTCCGTCGAGGTCTTCGGCGGCAACGGCGAAGCCGTGATCACCGACCAGATCCTCCCCGACCCGTCCAGCACCGGCGTCGAGGTCTTCGCCGAGGGCGGCACCGCCACCCTCGACCAGCTGCGGGCGTGGCAGCTGGGGTCCATCTGGAAGTGACGAACCCGCAGCTCACCGCAGCTGGCCGCCGGGCAGACCGTCCGCACGCGCCCTACCTGGCCGGGAAACCGGCCAGGTAGGGCAGCAGGTGGCGAGTTCATGTGAGACAAGTTCATGCGGGGCGAGTGTTCACGTGAGGTCGATAAGCGCAGGCGTCGGCTCGGCCGCCTCCAAATCGAACGGATAAAACTCCCACGTGACGGGCTCCGCGTCCTTGGGCACGCGGTAGACGAACTCCATCTCATCCTTGAACCCGGGCTGCAGTTGCGCGTTGCACTCTGGGTTGCCTGCGATCTCGTACAGGTTCTCGATGGTGTCGAAGCGGCGCTCCTGGTCGTCGATCAGGGCGTTGACGATGGGCAGCGAGCAGGTGAGGTCCATGCTGGCTTTCGTCTCGTTGGTGACGACGGTCTTCAAAGTGACGTATTTGGCCTCGGCACCCGCTTTCTTCCGCGCTCCGGCAAGTGTGATGGTGTCGCTCTCCACCACCTTGGAGATCTTCACGACGACCCCCTCATTGCTGGCCCGGTCGCCGACTTTGAAGTCCGCCCCGACGTCCGATGGCGCTGCCTCTTCCGCTTCCGCGGTGTCGGCTTCGGGTACCGCTTCTTCGGTGACCGTGACAGTGACGGTCGGTGCCGGTCCGGCTTCGTCTTCGCTGCCGCCGGTGAGGCCGGCGGTCACGGCGGCAGCGATGGCCGCGGCGGCTACCGCAGCCACGGAGGCGATGACGGCCGTGCGGTTCTTCGGCGGGGTCGGCGGAACGGGTGGCCCGTATCCCGGCATGGGCGGCGGCGTGACGTTCTGACTCATGGTTCCCCCCACAAGGTGGTGCTGTCGAAGGCCGGATCATCCCCTACAAGACGCATGGTGTGGAACTTGAGCGCAGAAAACGTGACCACACCGCCCCGGGCCGAGAGAACTCAGGCAACCACCTGACGAAGCGCCGCCCGCACCCCACTCCGCACACACCGGAAGCTCGACGACGACTACCGTCACGGCCTCCGGCGCTACCTGCCCGCAGGTATTGCATGGTCATCTGGAACGGATTCAGCACACATGAGGCCGGGAAACCCCGTGAACACGTGAGGACTACGGAGGCTCATCGGGGTGTCCTCCCAGACGTCGTGGGAGGCCGCGACGAGTTGCTCGCCGATGTGGACGGTCGCAGCCGTCATGTCGGTCTCGTGCCAGGGCAGGCCGCAGGACTCGCCACGACGCGTGCCGCGAAAGACCATGAGGTGGAACATCGCTAGAGCCGGTGCTCGGCGACGCCGTGGACCGTTTGAGGTCGGCCCTCTTGCCGAACCAACGGATCAGGAAGTGCTCGACGGTCTCGTCCGAGAGGACGTCCACGCCGTCCTGGGCCTTGTCCCAGATCCCCTGGGCTCCCCTGGGCCTTCTCCTCGGCCTTCTTCTTGGTGAGGGACCAGCCCTTGCGCGGCCGACGTCGCTCCCCCGGTGGCCCTGGGCGGCCCGTGCGCGGCGGGTGTTGAAG
Source organism: Streptomyces sp. SP18BB07 (assembly GCF_036322545.1). Taxonomy (NCBI): domain Bacteria; kingdom Bacillati; phylum Actinomycetota; class Actinomycetes; order Kitasatosporales; family Streptomycetaceae; genus Streptomyces; species Streptomyces sp. SP18BB07. Next base: position 28,836 of record NZ_JAQYWT010000352.1, on the reverse strand, counting down.
GCGTGCACATCCACGGTGCCCTCGCGGCGAATGGCTGGCCCCCGGCCGACGAGTACCGGCGCTGGGAGCGGTGACGTCGGCTCGTCGTGCTCCGACCGTCCCGGCTCACGCCAGGAAGGCCACCGGGTGAACATCGGGGTGGTCAGGACGAGTTCGCCATCGCCGGTCTCCTCGCGAACACCACGACCCTGCGCGAGACGACCAGGACCGGTGGCTGAAGATACCGGTGTGCCGCGATTGTTCCCGTCGTGTAAAGGCGCACGTGATCACCCGCAGCCGGATGGGGCGTGGCATGCACGGGGCCCGATTTCCGGACAATGGTCTGATCAACTACTGACAATTGATACGTTTCACTGCCAGCATCGTCACACCCGCACAGCCCCTTCACAGGCACATCACAAGGCGCTCAAAGGAGCATGCGTGACGAGCGACAGACGTCCTCACAGACCCACGTTCCCCTCTTTACGCCATCGCGCCGCAACGGGCGCGATGGTCGTCACCGCCGCACTGTTCATCGCGGGACTCCCCGCCTCCGGCGCGAACGCCGATCCGGACCCCGGCTCGGCGAGTCCCGCGAAGATCACCGCCAAGCCCAGGGCGGGCGCGACGCCCGTCCCGCTCACCCCAGCCCAGCGCGGCAAACTGCTGAAGTCCGCGACGGACGCCGGTGACGACACCGCCGACGCCCTGGACCTGGGCGCCAAGGAGAAACTGGTACCCAAGGACGTCATCAAGGACGCCGACGGCACCGTGCACACCCGCTACGACCGCACCTTCGCCGGACTCCCCGTCCTCGGCGGCGACTTGGTGGTCCATGAGCGCACCGGCGGCCGGACCGTCACCAAGGCGACCGACGCCCCGATCACCGTGCCCACCACCAGGGCCGACGTCCCGGCGTCGGCAGCCGAGAAGTCCGCCCTGAAGGCTGCCGACGCCGAGGGCACACGGAAGACCGAGGCCGACGGAGCACCCCGGCTCGTCGTGTGGGCCGCCGACTCAGCGCCCACTCTCGCCTGGGAGTCCGTCGTCACCGGCGTCCAGAAGGACGGCACGCCCAGCGAGTTGCACGTCGTCACTGACGCCCGGAGCGGCAAAACCCTGCGCGAGTTCGAGGGCGTCCAGGCCGGAACCGGCCACGGCCAGTTCAACGGCAAGGTCGACGTCGCCACCACCCGCGGTGCCGAGGGATTCGAGCTGTACGACACGCAGCGCAATCACAAGACGTACGACCTGGCAGGCGGCACGGTGGGCACCGGCAGGCTCTTCACCGACGCCGACGACGCATGGGGCGATGGAACGCCGGGCAACGCCCAGACCGCGGCCGTGGACGCCGCGTACGGAGCCCAGAAGACCTGGGACTTCTACCACGACCGGTTCGGCCGCAATGGCATAGCCAACGACGGCCGACAGGCGTACTCCCGCGTCCACTTCGGCAACAACTTCGTCAACGCGCTGTGGGGTCACCAGGGTTGCTTCTGCATGACCTACGGTGACGGAGCGGGCAACGCCAACCCGCTGACCTCCCTCGACGTCGCCGCCCACGAGATGTCCCACGGTGTCACCGAGACCACCGCGAACCTCATCTACGCCGGCGAGTCCGGCGGGCTGAACGAGGCCACCAGCGACATCATGGCGGCGGCCGTGGAGTTCTTCGCCAACAGCCCCGGAGACACTCCCGATTACGAAGTCGGCGAGCTGATCGACATCAACGGCGACGGCACACCGCTGCGCTACATGGACCAGCCGTCCAAGGACGGGTTGTCCCAGGACTACTGGTCGCCCGCCACCGCCAGCGTCGACGTCCACTTCTCCTCCGGCGTGGCGAACCACTTCTTCTACCTCCTCGCCGAGGGCAGCGGCAGCAGGACCGTCAACGGCGTGGCCTACGACAGCCCGACCTACGACAGTCTCCCCGTCCCCGGCATCGGGCTGCACAACGCCACCAACGTCTGGTATCGGGCGCTGACCACGTACATGACGTCCAGCACGAACTACGCGGACGCCCGGGAGGCGACCCTCCAGGCCGCCGCCGACCTGTTCGGCCGGTCCAGCGAGGCGTACGAGACCGTGGGCAACGCGTGGGCGGCCGTGAACGTGGGCTCGCGCTTCGTCAACCACATCGCGTTGACGGCTCCACGCGACCAGGAGGCCGCCGTCGGTCAGCCGACCTCGCTGCGGATCTCCGCCGCCACCAGCCGGCCCGGAGACCTGACCTACTCGGCCACGGGGCTGCCCGACGGGCTGTCCATAGACGCCGCCACCGGGGTCGTCTCCGGCACGCCGACCACAACGGGCGACTTCACCCCCACGGTCACGGTCGGCGTCGACGGCCAGGCGGACACGAGTTCCAGGGCGTTCTCCTGGACCGTCATCCCGTCCGGCGGCGACTTCTTCGTCAATCCCGCCGACGTGGACATCCCGGACGCGGGTGATCCGGTGGAGTCCCCGCTCATCGTGACCGGCCGCACCGGCAACGCGCCGAGCGACCTGGAGGTCACGGTGGACATCGTCCACACCTACCGCGGTGACCTGGTGATCGACCTGGTGGCGCCCGACGGCACGGCGTACCGGATGAAGGACTCCAGCAGCGACTCGGGGAACGACATCCACACGACGTACACCGTGGACGCGTCCGCGGAACCGGCCGACGGCACGTGGAAGCTCCGCGTCCAGGACGTGTACGCGATTGACGTCGGCACGATCGACAGCTGGAAGCTGACGTTCTGAATCCGTTCCTCCGCAGCGGCTCCTGTTCGTTCCGCCTCGCCCGGCGCACCGGGCGAGGCGGAACGTCATCTCGCCTTCAGTGGTCCCCGCGGCACGGAGTCGGGTCGGGGACCTCGAAGGGGACGGGTGTCCCGCCCACGGCGGGCATGGTGGTGAGGACGAGCGCGCCGTCGTCCTGCCAGTTCGGGCGGAAACGTGACTCAACGTCACCAGGATGGCGTCCGGGGTCGGTCGGGCGGGCGCGCCCAGTACCGTCCCCGGTCGGTCGTGGAGCGGTCGAGGAGGTGGGCGACGGTCAGGGTGCCGGTGAGGGAGGACTCCCCCGGATGGACGACCGCGCGGCCCGCCGCGTCGGGGACGCCGGGTGTCACCTCGTACCGCCGGGCCGTGAGCCGCTCCCGGGCGGTGCGCAGGAACGGCTCGGACGGCAGGGTGAACGAGAGGCCGACCCTCGGACGGTCTCCGCACACCGGGTGCGTGCAGCCGAACGCGTCCTCGGGGAGGGCGACTTCGACGGCCAGCGCCTGGAGCAGGTGATCGGCCGCGCGCAGGTCCTTGGTCCCGGCGTCCACGGTGAGGGCGTACGCCGTTCCGAGGGCAGGACCCACACGTGAGCCAGTCACCACCCGGCAAGGATTCGATCCCACTCCTCAAGCGGGTGTCGCAGGTTCGAATCCTGCCGGGTGCACCACGCATGACGCCGCGCACGTCTCTCGGTCGGGAAGCCGACCACGGCGGTGATTCTGCCGACGGACACCCAGCACACTCGCCCCCAACTGCCCCAAGCCGCCCGTATCCGGACCTTGTACTACCTGGTGCCGGCAGCCGGTGCACGGTTCCGAGCCACACCGCGGGCAGCTCAGCGCCGCGGAGGCGGTTACCGTACTCGGCCGTACCGGTCGGGACGGCGAATTGAACGTGAGGCGGGACGACAGAGCCGCACTACCGCTCCGCATAGCGAAGGAACTGCCAACCCAGTACGGCCAGGGCAAGTGTCTGTGCGAGGGAGACGATCACGAGTAAAGGCTGGACGGCGGGAGAGCACCAGAACGCGGTCAGGCAGATCATCGGCAAGGCCAAGTACGTGAACAGATCCACCGCGGTCTGTATTCGCTTACGCGTGGTGCGGCTTGCATCGTCCCGGTGGTAGATCTCCCAGCCGAACACTGCGCCGTGAGCGCCGCTGATCTCGGCCAGCCGCGGTCCCAGCTGATCACGGATGTAGCGGCCGACCGCCGAGATCTTCTCGTCGTTGACCAGGTAGGTCCAGCCCAGGACCAGGCAGATCACGGGGATGGCGAGCAGCAGTTGAGCCTGCCTGCTCTGGGCGGTGATCGCCAGGACCGCGGTGGACGCGGCGAGCGTGAAGTAGAGCAGGTTGTCACGGAATCCTATCCGGGTTTTCTGCTCCTCCTTGATGCGGTCGTACTCGGCCAGCAGCAGTCTGCTCTCGGTGACGTCTTCTGGGACGGCCATCGCCATTCCTTAGCTCGGATATCGACTGGCCTGATGAAGTGGGCGGGCAGGGCTCCGGCGCTCCGGCCCCTGCCTGCCCTGCTCGAAGAACTCAGTCGGCGGCTCGGAAGGGCGGCAGGTTGTTGGGGTTGTTTCGTGCAAGCCAACGCTTTCCGTCCGCCGCAATTCCTTCCAAGAGGCGGAAGGTGTGGGTGAAACCAGCCGAAGCGAGGTTGATCTCGGCAATGTCCCGGGCGTTTTCGTCCGGCGCCAGTTGATGAGTGTCGGCGTCCTTGACACGAATGTTTCTGGCCGGCCCGTTGGTGAGGATGAGCTCCAGATCGTAGCCGACATCGGCGCGTTCCGTGATCTGCACGGAGGAAAATGCGTCGAACCGGTAGTTGCTGCGCTGCTCCTTCTCGCGCTTTGTGTCGGTGAAATCGAATTCCGTGCTGATCTCACGAACGCCGTCCTGAGTGACCATGAAAAGACGGAAGTTGTAGCGCGAGTATCGCCAAGGGCCGCCCTTCACACGCCCTCGCTTGTAGGGACGTGCAGGTGTCATCAGGATGGCGTGGGTGATCAGATCGCGCCAGGTGAGCTGGTGGTGGCGGAGTGCTTCGTCGACGAGCACTGTCTTGTCGCAGGTGAGCCAGTTCTCCATTTCCAGCTCACTGGGTCGCGTGGCATCCAGGAACGACTTCCAGTTCTGGTATGCGACTTGCCTCGCGGTCAACTGCTCTTCATATCGCTGGGTTTCCTCGGCCGTTCTGCGCTCTTCACCTCGGGCCTCCAACCACGAGAACGCAGTTGCGCGGCCAGACAAGACCGCACCGACCACGGCCAGGATGGCCAGCGACAACCGCGACCCGTCGGCATCTGAAGCCACGGTTCCGAGCATGGCCAGAGTCGAAGTGCCGAGAACGACGAGGGCAATCACGCACAGCCCCTGCGCCACCGCCGCCGTCTGGTTCTGGCGGCGTTGATCGAACAGAGTTCCTCTGTCGTGGCGGTCTCGGGCGTCCTCGGCGAGATAGCGGATAAGCCAGTTGACCCGGTCCACGCTGATTCGGCTCTCGCGGTAGAGAAGCGCGATCTCGGCGACGAGGTCGTTACGGATGTGGACGGTACGACCGAGCCATTCCTGCGAGGCAAACCCATGGGGCGCCCGGACACTGAAGTAATGATCGAAGGAATGGCGGACGCGATTGGTGAATCCGTCCCCGTGAGAGGCGGGATCACCCGTGTGCGGGATAATTGGCTGAGGTGTCTTGGCTTTCAGTTGATGTTCCTGGTACCACCATCGGCTGCCGAAGTGAGCCGCGGCCAGGCCCGAGCCGAGCGCCACCAGTAATTCGATGAATGCCGCACCCGGATCCGCGATCAGCGCCAGGATCCAGAGGAATCCGCTACTGACGGCGAACAGTCCGGCTCGGACCGGGAGGGCTGCTCGGGCGGCAGCGGCGGTGCTCGGACCGGGCGGCATGGCCCGTGCCCCGATCGGGTCGGGTTCGAAATAGGTCCAGGCCCGTTTGATCCGGTCGTTGGCGAAGCGATCTGCCTCGGCCTGCTCACCGTTCTCGGCCCACAGGGCGTCCTTCAGCCCTCCGGTGAGTACGAGGTCGAAGTGGCGAAGGATCGCGTCACGTCGGCGAGGTGACAGGGCCCGCAATCGCTCCAGTATGCGTCTTTTCTCGCCGTCCGCCGTGCTGAGCATCGCCAGCAGTTCGAAAGCGATACGCAGAGCGTCTTTCCACTCTCCGTCGGCGTAGTTCCGTACGAGCCCGGAGGCATGGTGCAGCCGATGGAGTTGTTCGGTGCTGAGGTCGTGATAGGCGCGTCCACTGAGCATGGCGAGCACCCAGTGGAAACGGGCCTCCGCGTTGTCGTATCCATGGGCAATCGCGTCACTGATCAGGTCGCGAGCACGGCTGGGGACGCCTTCTTCGAGGAACCGCACACCGTATCTGTACTTTTCCTGAGGCGGTGCATCCGAATGTATGTTGACGGTGGAGTTGTGTACGACCTGGGCCTGGATTCCGACGGTGGAGTCGTTGGCCGAATTGCGCATGACACCGCTGCCGTCGATCATGACAAGTCACCTGCCGCGACCACCAACGGTGCCAGCCTGGCCACCAGTTCGGGAAACTCTGCGATCAGGCCGCGTAACCTCTTGAGGGCCATGGTCGCCCTCTTGGACGAGTCGGGTGTGTTCTCCCTTGCCGCCCGGCGGGCAAAGCCCAGTTCGGCCAGTGCCTCTCGGTAGGTGTCGTCGTCGGGAGCGCCCTCGGCGTGGTGACGCTTCAAATGCTCACGGAATCCGTCCAGTTCCGCGACCAGGTCCGCCGGACCGATCACCTTCGGGTCCGCGTTCACACGGACGCTGCTCCCGGTGACCGAGCCGGCCATGATGCCGACGGTGCTGTTGTGCGCGGTATTGCTGACGTGCTCCTTGAGTCCGTCGGTCGTACGGGCCCTGTCTGCCTGGGACATCGCGATCTGCTCCTGTTCTCCCACCAGTTCCACGGCCAGCCGTGTGGCGAATGCCGCCGCGCTCTCCGCCGCCCGTGGCTGCCAATTACGGTCCTCCACGCTGCCCTTCGTACCGTCCGCCCGGTCGCTGATTCCCCGGATGATGGCCACCGGTGCCCCGTTGAGATGGCCGGCCTGCGCCACACCGGCGGCCTCCATCTCGATCGCGAGCGCGTCGTTGTAGTGCTGCCGGATCCACCGCGCCTCGGCCGAGATCGTCGAGTTCTGCACGACCTCGCCGGCGGCGATCGCGCCGAAGTGCACTTGCGGCGCGTGCCCATGACCGGGTGTGTCGTCGGCCCAGTCGTTCACGCGAGCCAGATGCGAGGCGAGTTGGCTGATGCCGTGCGCCGTCTCCCACACCCGGGGACGGGCCTTGAGTCCGTCGTCCTCGCTGGTCCCGCCGTGGTAGGCGTACACATGTGTCGCCATCACCACGTCGCCCAGCCTGGCGGAGTCCCACAAGGCACCTGCGACGCCGACGAACAACACGGCCACCGGCGAGAACTCCTGAATCGCGCGCTCAGCGATCACCGCGGCGGAATGATTCCCCTTGTTCGCCAGACCGAGCGCGACACGACATGAAGTGCCCTGCACGGTTCCCACCTCGAACCGCGTCCCACGCTCATGACGGTGAAGTTGTGGACCGGCCAGTTTCTGTCGCACGGCCTCGTACTCGAGATTGAGGGCGGTGAGAATCACCACCAGGTCATTGGACATCTATTCCCCTTCCTCTCCCGTGCCCTCTTCCGACCCGGACGCCCCAGGTCGGATCAGCGGTGGGGACAACACCTTCTTCGGTCCTGCCCGGTACAGCCGAGCGGGCCGTCCTCCCGTGGTCCTGCGTCCCGAGCCAGCGGGGATGATGAATCCCTTTACAGCCTGGACTTTCCGATAAAAATTACGGGTGTCGAGTTCGGTTCCCCAAACCGCCTCGTACACCTTCTGCAATTCGGCAATGGTGAAGAGTTCTCCGCAGAATGCCGTGGCCAGTGCCGAGAATTCAAGCTTGGTACGCGCGCTTTCGATTCCGTCCATCACAATCCGGCGGTGATCGAAGGCCAGTTCCACCTCGCCGGACAGAACGGCATCCGCGGGAACCCATGCGGCGCCCATGGCGTCCGTTCCCGCGACCGGTTCGGGGAGTCCCGGCGCGATCGCCAAGTGGGCCACGGAAACGACTCGCCCCCGTGGATCACGGCCCGAGTCCCCATAGGTGGCCAGCTGTTCGAGATGTACCCAACCGGAATCCAGAGCGGTTTCCTCACGCAACTCCCGGTGGGCGGCATCCACGATCTCCTCACCGGCGTGATTGAGGAATCCACCGGGCAGAGCCTGCATGCCCCGAAAAGGATCTTCGCCCCGCTCCACGAGAAGAACGCAGAGACGCCCCTCACGCAACGTCAGGATCACAAGATCGACGGTTAGCAGCACAGGCGTAGGTGACCATACGTCAGCTTGCATGTCTTTCACGGTACTTCAGTTCCTGTCGACTTGACAATAAGGGTGACGCGAAGGCCGCTGGCGCTGTCTGGCGAAGGCGCTTCGAGCGAGCAACTGGTCGCCCACCCCGTAGCCAGGCGTGGACAGATCGCGGGCTGCTGGTTCGGTCTTGCCTCGATGCAGCTAGGGAACGGGTACTTGCACTCCAGGAAGGCGTCGAGGGCAGCCTGGACTGACAGTCGGACGCAACATGTCCACGTCGGTGAGGCAGAAGAAGTCGATGTCCTCCTCCGCTGCCAGGCAGGGGAGGCGACCGTGCATGTCCGGGATGCCAAGTTGGACGTAGCGGACGCGGTAGTCGGCGGGGACGGCTCGGGCGGTTGAGACGGCCCAGTGGTGGTGGAGTGCGGAGCTGGGGATCGCACGAGAGGACAGTTCGCCGGGCGAGGTGAAGTGCCACCCGTCCCGAAGGAAGAGGCACTGCCAGACCTCACCCCGTCCGCTCCCTGGCGCATCGTACGCAGCACACCGGACGAGTCCCAGATCCAGAAGCTGCAGCCGCGCGCCAGCGACAAGTGGGGCCCGGCATCGGACGGCCCAGGCGCCTCGGCGACGCCGTAAGAGTGGTCCCCCGCGCCGTCATCACGGCGGCGCGGGAGTCTCCTGGGGGTGTCCCGAAAGTCTCGCCGACCTGGCCAGCCGCTACATCGACCCTCGCTGACCCCGCAGCCGTCCGCTACAGCGAGCGGTATCTCCTGGGCCCGGTGCAGCCAACGGATCTCGGCCCAGTCCTCCAGTCAGCCCGATCCGTTCACGCCAGAACCGTCGAATCCGACCGCGCTTCGGCGTTCGGTGCGTCCTGCGGCCCAGGGTTCCGCGACGGTTCACGTCGCCGGGTGGTGCGGCGCTCACCAGTGTGGCCACCAGGTCAGTGGCGCCGCTGGTCTGCTCCGATCTCCTGATGACAAGTCCACCGCGCCGGTTCCTGGCTGTCGTGGGCTCGCTGGTCGGATGCCGGCCGACGGGGAGGGGGCGTGAGCGGGATCAGCGTGCCGGGCGGGTGGCGGACAGTACGCTGAGTCCAGCGGGATCGGGCCGGCAGCACAGTGTCCGGGAGGTGCTTCATGACGGCCGAGATGATGGCCCCGGCGTGGATGCATGAGCAGATCACGGCGGAGGAGTACGAGTCCTGGTCCGAGGAGCAGTGCGCCGGCATCGAGATCGTGGACGGGATGGTCGTCGTGAGTCCGAGCGCGTCCAAGCGGCACACCCGGCTGGCCCGGATTCTGGCGAACGCCCTGGATGCCGCCGCGGGCCCGGAGTGGAACGCCGACACGGACTTCGACGTCCGGCTTCAGGACGTCCCGCTCACCAATCGCCGCCCGGACGTCGTCGCGTACCGCGCAGACACGATCGACATCACCCCTACCCGTCCTGAGCACGTGCTGCTGGTCGCGGAGGTGGTGTCGCCGGGCTCGGAGACCACCGACCGGATCGTGAAGGTCGACCAGTACGCCAAGGCAGGCATCGGCTTCTACTGGCGGATCGAGCAGGCCGCGACAGGCGTCCCTCTCGTGTACACCTACGTTCTCGACCCCGCGACGAAGACCTACCGGGACGGAGACGTGTTCGCCGGCATCCTCAAGGTAGCGGCCCCCTTCCCGGTGAAGATCGACCTCGGCCAGATCTGACCACGCACTGCTCAGCAGCCGGCAGCGCGCGTGAGCGATGCGTGAGCGGACGGCCCGATACGAGGCGGCATTAGCCGGATCAAGTGGCTCGCCATGCCGTTCCGACCAGGGGAAACAGCACCGCGCAACAGCGCCAGGCACCACCCTGCAAGGATTCGATCCCACTCCTCAAGCGGGTGTCGCAGGTTCGAATCCTGCCAGGGGCACCACGCGTTACCGCCCTGACCTGGGGTTTATCCCATCCGGGGCCGTTTGCGTGAGCGGTGGGTGCTATGGCACTCCACGCCCGTTCCACATCCACCCGGTGGTGCGCACCACCGCGCGGAAACGCCACGGACGCGCATGGGTCCCCCAGTGGGCGTCCGGGAACCGCGCGGAGTGAGGCGGCGACGCCTGCGGCGTGATCATGCACGACGGGGGCAGTGCATACTGCTCCCGGAAGTTCAAGCGAGCCTGCCGCAAGCTGGGGCATCGTGCGGTCGATGGGCAGAACCGGATTGCGGCCGTACGACGGCACAACAGCCGCACGGACGATCATTCCGCGCCCACCGTCACCCAGCTCGTCCCCCAGCTCGTCACCCAGCACGGAACTGGGCAGCAGCGTCAGCACCGAATCCGAAGAGGTTCGCGACGGCAAGAGATCCCTGCACGTGTTGGAGGGGGTGCGGGAAGGCCTGGTGCGTCATGCCCGGCTTGCGACGGATGGCGGCGTTCAGGGTCGGCATCTTTCGTTTCTCCGTCGGCATCATTCGTTTCTCCGGTGGATCGCGTGGCGATCGGCATCGCGGGGATATCCGCGATGCCGATCTCGACAGGTGTGTGGTTCTCGTGATGGATCGGCGCCGTGGCAGGTCAGCCCGCCGTCTGCTGGATCGGTTCCGGGGTGGCCGGCCGACGGCGCCGGGCGGTGAGGCCGAGTGCGGCGGTGGCGACGGTCCCGGCGAGGGCGAGTACGCCCAGGGCGTCTGCCAGGGTGCCGACGGCGGAGGTGAGTGCGAGGACCACGAGCGGGCAGATGAACTGGCCCAGGAAGAAGAAGCCCGTCCACAGGCCGGTGCCGCGGCCGCGGTCGGCGTAGTGGAGCTTGGACATGGCGAGAGTGAGCAGGCTCGGCAGCATGATGCCGCTGCCGAGGCAGTTGATCACGGCGCCGGCGGTCAGTACGACGGGGTTGGGGGCGAGCCAGATCACCGCGAAGCCGAGGGCGCACAGGCCGAAGGCGGTGGGCAGCCAGGCTTGCGGGCTGCGGCCGGCCTTGGCGAAGACGGCGGCGCCGATCACGACCGCGGCGCTGGAGCCGGCTGTGGCCAGTCCGATCACGCCGGGGTTGCTCACGCCCATGTCGTCCAGGAGGAACGCCATCTCCACCTGGACGGTGTAGAAGAGGATGGCGCCGAAGAGGGTCAGCGCGCAGGTGCCGGCCAGCGGACGCCAGGGGAAGAGCCGCTTGGCCATCGGTTCCGCGGCGGTGGGGGAGGGCTCGTTCGCGCGGTCGGCCGGTCGGGGTTGGGGCAGGAAGGCGGCCATGGCGGGGGCGAGCAGCAGGCTCACGGCGTAGGCCCAGAACGGTGCGCGCCAACCGGCCGATCCTGCCGCGCCGCCCAGCACGAAGAAGGCCGTCGCTGAGATCGAGGCGCACATCGTCTGCATCGCGAGATAGCGGTCGCGTTGCCGGCCGGAGTAGTAGTCGCCGATCAGGGTGGTGCTGCAGGTCATGATGGCGGCTTCGGCGACACCGACGAGGGCGCGACTGGCGACGATGGCGCCGAGGGAGTCCAGCCACAGGGGGGCGGTGCCGAGGATCGCGTACAGCACGGTCGAGACGACGAGCAGGCGTTTGCGGCCGAGGCGGTCGACGAGGACGCCGGCGAACGGGGCCAACAGCGCCAGGGAGAGGGCGGGGATGGTCAGGGCCATGGGGACGAGCGCGGCGACGCCCGGCACGTCGGCGAAGTGGGCCTGCATCTGCGGCAGGACGGGGGCGATGAGTACGGCGCCCAGGATGGGCAGGCAGCTTCCAGCCATGAGCAGCGTGAGGCGAAGCCGGTGGCCGGGGCCGGAGACGGTCTGCTCGGGTCGGTCGTCTGCGACAGCTTCGGACGGCGGGGAAGGGAGCGGTGGCACGGATGCAGGCATGCGGGAACTCCACGTGGCGGGTCGGGAGGGGGACGGGGCGGTGCGGCCGTCGTGGTCGGGCCGCCCGGTACCCGTGGCAGGTTCGTAAGCGGGGTGCCGATGACTGCCGGGCGTCGCGGCGGGCCGGCTCGCCGGGCACCCGCGCGGTCCCGGCAGCGGGGTTGGTGTGGCTCCGGCGCCGGGTGGAGACGACTATGGGCCAACGGACAGGTCCTGCCTAGCCCTCATCCGATCGATATCGAAGATGTGGATCATCCGGGCCTTGGATGCCGGGCACCTGGTCGGAGCCCGCTATCTCGGTGCGACCGTGGCGATACGGCCGGGCCCGGACGCGGCCAGCTGCGCTCCCACGCGGGCCGCGGTCTCGCGCAGCCAGATGTGGGCCGCGTCGTGGGTGTGCACCGGGTGCCACCACAGTGCCTCCTGGAGAGGGAGCGCCCCGTAGGGCGGTTCCATGAGGCGTACGGCGGCCACGCCGCGCAGTTTCTCGGCCAGGCGCTGCTGTACCAGGGCGATCCGGCGGGTGCCTGCGACCAGGAAGGGCAGCGCCTGGAAGCTGTCGACGGAGATCTCCACGCGGGGATCGACGCCGAGCATGCTCAGCTGCCGGGCGGCCGGAGCGTCGTAGGCGCGCTGGTAGATGACCCAGGGCAGCCGTGCCAGGTCGTCCATGGTCAGCTGGTCGCCGACCTCGTCGTTCGTCTCGGCGACCAGGAAGGCCCAGCGGTCGGTGAACAGGTCGACGGCGGGGAAACCGCCGATGATGCCGCGCGGCATCAGCAGCCCGTCGGCCGTGCTGAGCAGCGGTGCGGTGTCCTCCGTGACGTCGATGGGCGTCCGCTGGAAGCGCAGCCGTACCCCCGGGGCCTCGGCGTGCACGGTCCGGGCGAGCTCGGCGCCGAACACGGCGAGAGCGTAGTCGGAGGTGAGCAGGGTGAACTCGTGCTCCTCGCTGCCCGGGGCGAAGTCGGCCCTGCTGCTGAAGACCCGTTCCAGCAGGTCGCAGGCGGTCGAGGTGCGGTCCAGCAGAGCGCGGCCGAGGGCGGTCAGTTCGTACTGTTTGCCGGCGCGCGCGAGCAGGTCGTCGTCGAAGTGGCGGCGCAGGCGGGCCAGGGCCGCGCTCATCGCCGGCTGGCTGAGCCCGACGCGCTGCCCGGCGCGGGTGACGTTGCGCTCCTCCAGCAGGGCCCGCAGGGACAGGACGAGATTGAGATCGAGGCCGGAGAGGGACACGACGACTCCAGAGCGAGGCCGCTTGCGGCGGAGACATTTACCCGACAGATGATCAGCATCTAAAGAATCTATTTCCCAGATTACGCGATGGAGGCCACATTGGTCCCACCGCAATCTGGAGGACATTCCCGTGAAACCCGCAGCCGCTTCCGCGTCCTTTTCAGGCCCCTTCGCCCTTGGCGTCCTCTCCGCCCCCGACCAGGCGTCTTTCCCCGGTCTTGTGATCCCCGGGGGACGCGTGCTGGATCTTCGTACGGCCCTCGGAGAACCGGCCCTGACGACCCGGGGGATCTTCGAGCGCTGGGACGAGATGCTCCCTCGCCTGCACGAGCTCGCGGCAGACGGGTCGGCCGACTGGCGGCCGTTGGAACACCTGCGGGTGCACGCGCCGGTCGAGCCCCGCCAGGTCTTCCAGTCCGGCGCCAACTACCGGCAGCATGTGATCGACCTGGAGGTCGCCCACCGCGCCCCCGACGACCCCCGCACCGTGGAGGAGGCGCGCGCGGAGATCGCCGCGGTCATGGACCGGCGGGCGGCAGAGGACCTGCCGTACGTGTTCATCGGCCTGCCGAGCGCGATCGCCGGCCCGTTCGACGACGTCGTACTTCCGGACTGGGCCGAACAGCCGGACTGGGAGCTGGAGTTGGCGGCCGTCATCGCCAGGCCCGCCTACCGGGTGACGGTCGAGGAGGCCCTGGAGTACGTCGCCGGCTACACCATCGCCAACGACCTCACCGACCGCGCCACCGTCTTCCGCCGGGACATGAAGGCCATCGGCACCGACTGGCTGCGCTGCAAGAACGCCCCCGGCTTCACCCCGCTCGGCCCCTGGATCGTGCCCGCCGGGTCGATCGCCGACCCGGGTGACCTGCGCGTCACGTTGAAGCTGAACGGCGAGACGATGCAGGACGAGTCCACCAAGGACATGCTCTTCGGCATGGCGCGGCTGGTGTCGTACATCTCCCAGACCTCCCGGCTCCTGCCCGGCGACCTGGTGCTCACCGGCAGCCCGGCCGGCAACGGCATGCACTGGGGTCGGCTGCTGCGCGACGGCGACGTCATGGAGGGTTCCATCACGGGTCTGGGCGCGCAGCGCACCCGCTGCGTCGCCGAGAGGACCGCCTCGTGACGGCCCCGCTCGACCCCACGGACGCCGAGGGCGCGATCGCCGAGGCCGCCAAACGCTATTCCAACTGGGGGCGTTGGGGCGAGGACGATGTGCTCGGCACGCTGAACCTCCTCGACGAGGCCAAGCGGCGCGAGGGCGCGGCACTGGTGCGCCGGGGCGTGAGCTTCTCCCTCTCGCAGCGGTTCGACATGAACGGCCCGCAGAAGGGCTGGCGCCGCCGCACCAACCCCGTGCACACCATGCTGGACACGGGAACGGACGCGGCGCTGGGCAACCAGGGCTTTCCGCACGGCATCGGCGGCGCCGACGACGTGATCACGATGCCGCTGCAGTGCTCCACCCAGTGGGACGGGCTCGGGCACATCTTCGACCACGGCAAGGCGTGGAACGGACGCGACGCCGCGAAGGCCGTCACCTCGGACGGCGATCTGGTCACCGGCATCGAGCACATGGCCCCGTACGTCGCCGGGCGCGGAGTCCTCCTCGACGTCGGCCGGGTGATCGGCGACGAACGCGGGGAACTGCCGGACGGTTTCGCGATCACCGAGGAACACCTGACCGCGACGGCCGAGGCGCACGGCGTGGCCGTCGGCCGCGGGGACATCGTCGTCGTCCGGACCGGGCGGCTGACGCGCGCCCGCCGCGAGGGCTGGGGCGACTACGCGGGCGGGGACTCGCCCGGTCTGTCCTTCACCACCGCCGGCTGGCTGCACACGAGCGAGATCGCCGCGATCGCCACCGACACGTGGGGCTTCGAGGTACGGCCGAACGAGTTCGACGGCGCCTTCCAGCCGCTGCACCAGGTCGTCATCCCCAACATGGGCCTGCTGATCGGCGAGATGTGGGACCCCGACGCTCTCGCGGACGACTGCGCGTCCGACGGCGTGTACGAGTTCTGGCTCACCGCCGCGCCCCTGCCCATCACCGGAGCCGTCGGCTCCCCCGTCAATCCGATTTCCGTCAAGTAAGCGGCGGAACAAGGGAGTTCCCCATGACCACACCTCGCACGGTCCTCGTCATAGGCGGCGGCGCCTCCGGCAACGCCATCACCATCCTGCTGCGCCGGGCCGGCCTCTCCGTCGACCTGATCGAGGCCAGACCCGACTGGAACGCCACCACCGGCTCCGGCATCACCCTCCAGGGCAACGCCCTGCGTGTCCTGCGCGAGCTGGGCGTGTGGGAGCAGGTGGAAGCATCGGGGTTCGCCTACGGCTCGCTGGGGGTGACCGCCCCCGACGGCACCCTGCTGTTCGTCAAGGAGGACATAAAGTCCGGCGGTGACGACCTGCCCGCCACCCTCGGCATGCGGCGGCCGCAACTTCAGCAGATTCTCATCGACGCCGTCCGCGCGACAGGTGCCACCGTACGCCTGGGCACCACCGCCGCGACCCTGGAGCAGGACGCCGACGGTGTCTCCGTCCGGTTCAGCGACGGCACCGAGGGGCGCTACGACCTGGTGATCGCCGCCGACGGCCTGAACTCCGCGACCCGCGCCGCGATCGGCATCAGCGACCGTCCCGAGCCCGTCGGCATGGCCATCTGGCGCGCCCCCGCCCCGCGCCCCGAGAGCGTCACCCGCTCGGACCTCACCTTCGGTGGCCCCGCCTACATCGCGGGCTACACCCCCACCGGCGAGAACACCCTCTACGCCTACGTCGTCGAGGCCAACCGGGACCGCAACTCCATCGACCCGGCCACCTACGCGGACGAGATGCGCCGGTTGGCCGAGCAGTACGGCGGTGCCTGGCCCGAGATCACCAAGCACATCACGGACCCGGCGAAGGTCAACTACACGTGGTTCGACCGGCATCTGGTCGAGGGCTCCTGGCACCGCGGCCGGGTCGTCCTTGTCGGGGACGCCGCTCACTGCTGCCCGCCGACCTTCGCCCAGGGCGCGGCGATGTCCTTGGAGGACGCCTCCGTCCTGACGGAACTGCTCACGAGCGGGCGCGAATGGGACGACGCCCTCTTCCAGGCGTACTACGACCGACGCGTCCCGCGCGTCCGGACCGTCGTGGAGGCGTCCGTCCAGCTCTGCCAGTGGCAGCTGGACCAGGTGCACGACGCGGATGTGCCCGGACTGATCGGCCGCACCATGACCGCCCTCAAGGAACTGCCGTGACGGCCCACCCGCCCCCGGCCACCGCGGGGAGCCGCCCCCACTCGCCGAGCGCTGCCGCGCGCCCTGCCCCGACGGTCGACGTCCACGCGCACCTCCTGATCCCCGAGGTCGAGGCCCTGGTGGCCGACCTGCCGGGCCTGGCACAGGCCAAGTCCCTCGACGCCCGCCGCAACGGGCCCGCGGCTCTCGCCGTCAGCGGCCCCATGGTCGCCGAGCGCATCCCGAGGCTGACGGACGTGGCCGTACGACTGGCCGCGATGGACGCACAGGGTGTGGACGTCCAGCTCGTCAGCCCATCGCCCTCGCACTACCACTACTGGGCGGACGAGGAGACGGCGGAGAAGGTGTACCGCCTGGCCAACGAGGCGACGGCCGCCCACTGCGCCCAGGCGCCCGGCCGGCTGCACGGTCTGGGCCTCGTTCCCCTGCAGCACCCGGAATCGGCGGTTAGTGCGCTCGAACTCGCCATGGGGATGGGCCTGTTGGGCGTCGAGATCTCCTCGCACGCGCCGGGCCGCGAACTGTCCGACCCCGCGTACGAACCCTTCTGGACCCGGGCCGAGGAGACGGGCGCGATCCTCTTCCTGCACCCCTTCGGCTGCACGCTCGACGAGCGCCTCGACCAGTGGTACCTGTCCAACACCGTCGGCCAGCCCACCGAGAACGCCGTCGCGCTCTCGCACCTGATCTTCTCCGGGGTGCTGGACCGGCACCCGGAGCTGAAGCTGATCGCCGCGCATGGCGGCGGCTATCTGCCCACCCACATCGGCCGCTCCGACCACGCCTGGTCGGCCCGCTCCGACGCGGGCGCGGGCTGCGCCCACCTCCCCAGCAGCTACCTCAAGCGCCTGTACTTCGACTCCCTGGTCCACGACCCGCAGGTACTGCGGGCGCTGATCGGCGCGGTCGGCCCGGACCGGGTGCTGCTCGGCTCCGACTTCCCCTTCGACATGGGCACCGAGGACCCCGTCGGCGCACTGCGCGCCGCACGCCTGCCCGACGACGACTTCCACGCGGTGCGCGGTGGCAACGCGACCACGCTGCTGCGCCTGACCTGACCCCCACACCGGAGGGAACCCACCATGAGCGCACGCCTGCTCACCCATCTGCGTCACGTCGACCTCGCCGTGCCCGACTACGACAAGCAGCTCGACTTCTACGCCGGCGTCTGGGGCCTGACCCAGGTCGCCGAGGACTCCGGGATCTCCTTCCTCGCCGCCGAAGGCAGCCCCGAGCAGTACGTGGTGCGGCTGCGCAAGGCCGAGGAGAAGCGCCTCGACCTCGTCTCCTACGGCGCCGGCTCCGCCGAGGACGTGGACACCCTCGCCGAGCAACTCCTCGCGGGAGGCGTGCAGTTGATCTCCCAGCCGGGCAAGATCGACACACCCGGAGGCGGCTACGGCTTCCGCTTCTTCGACGTCGACGGCCGCACCATCGAGGTCTTGGCCGATGTCGAGGCCCGGCAGCACCGCCGTATCGAAGAGAAGGAGGCGATCCCGGTCCGCCTGTCGCACGTGGTGCTCAACTCGCCGGACCTGGACAAGACCCGTGAGTGGTACGAGACCCACCTCGGCTTCCGGCTCTCCGACACACTCAGCTCGCCGCACATGGGCGAGGTCATGCACTTCATGCGGATCTCCAACCAGCACCACTCGATGGCCCTGGCCAAGGGCCCGCACACCGCCCTGCACCACGTCTCCTTCGAGATGCGCGGCCTGGACGAGTACATGCGCGGCTCCGGCCGCGTGATGCGGGCCGGCTTCCGCAAGATCTGGGGGCCTGGCCGTCACATGGCGGGCGACAACACCTTCACGTACTTCCTGGACCCGCACGGCAACACCGTCGAGTACACGACGGAGTTGGAGCTACTGGACGAAGACACCTGGCACCCCCACGTCTACGACTTCTCCCAGCCCGAGGTCACCGACCAGTGGGGCACCGCCAATCCCATGAACGAACTGGTCGCCAAGGAGTCCTTCAACGACGTCGACCGCGGCTGCTTCGTCGCCCCGCCGGTCTGACCCCCTCGAACCCCGGGGACGCGGTGGCCCTGTCACCGCCCTGACGCTTTGCCGCGTCCCCGGTTTCCACCGCCGCTCGAAGACCGCCGGAGCCTGGAGCCGTGCATGCGTTTCGCCACCTATGAACACCGACACCAGCGCCGGGTAGCCGTCGTGGAGGAGGACGGCACCCTCCACCCGATGCCCGGGGCGCGCTCGCTCACGGAGCTGATCCGCTGCGGCGACGGACTCGACGCACTCCTTGGCGCCGGCGCCGCCACGCTCGACGTCCCGCCGGGCCCTCACGTGTCCGAGGTGCGGCTGCTGCCACCGCTTCAGCCGCCCACCGTGCGGGACTTCGTCACCTTCGAGGAGCACGTCGAAGGGGTACGGCGATCCGTCGACGGGGACGGCGTCGGCGGGGTGCCCGAAGCCTGGTACGACGCCCCCACGTTCTACTTCACCAACCCGTACGCCGTCATCGGCGCCCACGACGACGTCCCGGTGCCGCCGGGCAGCGAAGTCCTCGACTTCGAGCTGGAGGTCGCCGCCGTCATCGGCCGGGAAGGGCGGGACCTGACACCAGAACAGGCACGGGACCACATCATCGGCTACACCGTCTTCAACGACTGGTCGGCCCGCGACCTGCAGTCCCGCGAGATGCAGGTCCGCCTCGGCCCGTGCAAGGGCAAGGACACGGCCGCCACCCTCGGCCCGTACCTGGTCACCGCCGACGAGCTGGAGCCGTACCGCGACACCGACGGCTTTCTGCGCCTGGCGCTGACCGCCTCGGTGAACGGCGAGGTCGTCGGCAAGGACCTGTTGTCCAACATGAGCTGGACCTTCGAGGAGATGGTCGCCTACGCCTCGCGGGGCACCGTCGTCCGCCCCGGCGACGTGCTCGGTTCCGGCACCTGCGGCAACGGCGGCTGCCTCGCCGAGCTGTGGGGCGTCCGGGGTGAGCAGTCCCCGCCCCCGCTGAAGCCGGGAGACACCGTCACCCTCACCGTGGAAGGCATCGGCACCGTCTCCAACACCGTGGTCGCGGGCAGGAATCCGGAGCCGCTGCCGACCGCCCGTCGCCGCAGCCGGGAGCGGCCGTGAACGATCCGCACCCCAAGAGGCTCCTCGGCAAGGTCGTCGTCGTCACCGGCGCCGCGCGCGGCCAAGGCGCCGCCGAGGCCGAGGCCCTGACCCGCGAGGGCGCCCGCGTCATCGCCACCGACGTGACCGAGGCCCCCGGCTGCCGCCGCCTCGACGTCACCGACGAGGAGCACTGGGCACGGCTGGCCGCCGAACTGCGGGAGTCGTACGGCCAGGTGCACGGCCTGGTCAACAACGCGGGCATCACCTGGCGTGCCCGCCTCGGCGATGTGACCCCCGACGACTTCGCCCGCGTCCACGCCGTCAACGTCACCGGCCCGCTCCTTGCCATCCAGCACCTGAGGCCGCTGATGCCGCCCGGCTCGTCCATCGTCAACGTCGGCTCCACCGCCGCGCTCAGCGGCCACTACCCGGTCGCCTACACGACCAGCAAATGGGCACTGCGCGGCCTGTCGAAGACCGCGGCCACGGAGCTCGGCCCGCGCGGCATCCGCGTCAACACGATCCACCCCGGGTTCATCGAGACCGAGATGACCGCCTCCGCCGCGCCCGCCTTCCGAGAGGCGAACATCCGCGAGACCCCGCTCGGCCGCACCGGCACCGTGGACGAGGTCGCCCCGCTCGTGGTCTTCCTCCTGTCCGACGAGTCCTCCTTCATCACCGGCGCCGAGATCCCGGTCGACGGCGGGCTCACCGCGCACGGCGGCGTCAAGTCCATCTCGGACGCTCTGGGTTCGGCTGCTGTGGGTTCAGCTGCTTCGAGTTCGGCTGCTTCGAGTTCGGAGGGAAATTGAAACGCTGGAAGGGAAGGTGGCCCTGATGTCGGGCACGGGGCGCGGCCGGGGACGCGCGGCACCGCTGCGGTTCGCGGCCGAGTGCGCGATCGTCGTCGGCGGCGACCTGGGGCACGAGTTCGCGCTCAAGGCCCAGCGTCTCGTCACGAAGGCGGGCGGCACAGCCCTCACCTCCGACCCGCTCGACGCGACCGACGGGGAGTCCTCCCGCGCCTGGGTCGAGGAGGCCGCGGACGCCTTCGGGGACATCGACATCCTCTACGCCAACGCCGACGCGGTCCGTTTCGGTGCCGTCGACACCCAGCCGTACGAGGACTTCGGCTGCACACTGCGCGCCGAGCTGGACTCGGTGGGGCCGGCCGGTTCGCTCACCAACCAGCGGACCGCCTCCACCAGCTCTCGGCTTCGCTCGAGCCGGGAGGTGCCGTCTTCCTCACCTCCGACGAGGCGTCCTGCATCACCGGCGCCGCCCTTGTCGTCCGACAGCAGCTGCTCGTCCGTAGTCCTGGGCTGAAAGGGACCACTTCCGTGAACAAGGTAAGAGCGAATGCCGACGAGGCGGTCGCCGACATTCCCGACGGCGCGTCTCTGGCTGTTGGCGGCTTCGGCCTCAGCGGCATCCCCGAAGTGGTGATCCGGGCACTGCACGAGCAGGGCGCCACCGGCCTGCAGGTCGTGTCGAACAACTGCGGCGTGGACGGCCGCGGGCTGGGCGTGCTGCTCGCCGTCGGCCGGATCGCCCGCGTGACGGGCAGTTACGTGGGCGAGAACAAGGAGTTCGCCCGCCAGTACCTGTCGGGCGAGCTGGAGGTGGAACTGGTGCCGCAGGGCACACTGGCCGAACGGCTGCGCGCCGGCGGCGCGGGCATCCCCGCGTTCTACACCCCGGCCGGTGTGGGTACCCAGGTCGCGAACGGCGGTCTGCCGTGGAGGTACGCGGCGGACGGCTCGGTCGCCGTGGCCTCCCCACCCAAGGAGACCCGCGACTTCCACGGCCGACCGCACATCCTGGAGCACGCCATCACCACCGACTTCGCCCTCGTCCGGGCCTGGCGGGGGGACCGGCACGGCAACCTGGTCTTCCGCCGCGCCGCGGCCAACTTCAACCCACTCGCGGCGATGGCCGGCCGGATCACGATCGCCGAGGTCGAAGAGCTCGTGGAACCGGGCGAGCTGAGCCCCGACACCGTCCACCTCCCCGGCGTCTTCGTCCAGCGGATCGTGGAGCTCACCCCCGCTCAGGCCGCTGACAAACAGATCGAGAAGAGGACAGTACGAGCATGAGCACGACGATGGACACGCCCTGCGGCTGGACCCGCGACCAGATGGCCGCCCGCGCCGCCGCCGAACTCACCGACGGCTCCTACGTCAACCTCGGCATCGGCCTGCCCACACGCGTCCCCGGCCACCTCCCGCCCGGCGTGCATGTGGTGCTGCACTCCGAGAACGGCATCCTCGGCACCGGCCGTTATCCGACCGCCGACGAGGTCGACCCGGATCTCATCAACGCGGGCAAGGAGACCGTCACCGTCCTGCCGGGGGCCTCCTTCTTCGACTCGGCCCTGTCCTTCGGCATGATCCGCGGCGGTCACATAGACACCGCGGTGCTGGGCGCCATGCAGGTGTCGGAACGCGGTGACCTGGCCAACTGGATGATCCCCGGAAAGATGGTCAAGGGCATGGGCGGGGCGATGGACCTGGTCCACGGCGCCCGCCGGGTCATCGTCCTGATGGAGCACACCGCCAAGGACGGCAGCCCGAAGATCCTGACCGAATGCACCCTGCCGCTCACCGGCGAACGGTGCGTCCACCGCGTCATCACCGACCTCGGCGTCCTCGACATCACGCCCGACGGCCTCACCATCGTCGAGACCGCACCCGGCATCACCCTCGACGAGATCAGCGCGAAGACGGCCGCGCCCCTGCGGACCGACGCCGTCACCGCTGCCTGCTGAACGCGGTCGACCCTGGATGCCCAGTTGTCTGGGTTGTCTGGCCACAAGCGCGCCCGCGATCCCTGCATCCACGACGATCACGTCGTAGCGGCTCATCGGGGGCCCTCCCGGGAGGGGGAGCAGACGAGCGGGTAGGCGACGGGGCAGCGCCCAGCTCCGACGCCGCGAAGAGTGACGGGCTTCGCTTCGGGGCGTGTTCACCGACGTGGCACGGATGGGCGGACGCGTCTGTGTTCGCCGGATGCATGGCCGGGGCGTCAGTTTCGGCAGGGCGTACGCGCCCCTCGCCCGGCGTCACGTATGCCGCGGGGGCCGGTGGGACGCCCGCCCGCGACGCCATGGTGTGGAGGCCAGGCGCTCGACGAGCAGGTAGTGGAGGAGCAGCGACAGGAACCAGGTCACCCCGCCGCCGACCAGGAACAGGCCGAGTGAGCTGAGTTCGGGCTGGCCGCGCCGCAACAGCCAGTACACGGGGAGATGCAGCAGAAAGAGGCTGTACGACATACGGCCGATCTCGGTGAGCAGGCCGCCCGACAGCAGCCGTGCCAGGGGGCCCCGGTCACCGCAGAGCAAGGCCGTCAGCAGAGCGGCGCCCAGCACGACCACGACCCCGTAGCGATGGTCGCCCTGCCCTGCGCCGCGAAGGACGGCCGACACCGCCAGGGCCGCCGCCGTGACGAGGCCGGCCGTCGTCAGCAGTGTGGCGGCCGCACGGGACATCGCGCGGTGACCGCGTTCGGCCAGGTGAACGAGGCAGGCAGCACCGACACCAGCCGGCAGTGCGAGTGTCTGCATACCGACGACGACGCCCATGCCAGGCAGTTCCCCGCGAGCTGCGGCGACGGTCGCCGCCCCGGTGAGCAGGGCGGCGGCCAGTGCCACCGCGGCAAGTCGGCGTCGGGCCACCAGGCAGAGACATGCCAGCAGAAGCGACCACGTCACCACGGAGCGTGCGGTGACATCCCACAACCACAGCGGAGCGAGCGGCGAGTCCATCGTGGGGACGGCACCCAGTGGTCGGCCGTACGCCCAGTCGGCCCAGCCCCTGTCGCCGAGGGGCGCCGTCGGAATCTGCCGGACCAGGTCGCGGATGACACGCGGAGAGCCGAGCGCCCAACAGACCGTGAGGGTCAGGGCCACCGACACCAGGAGGGCGGGAATCAGCCGCTTCGCCCTGCGAGTCAGGAAGCCGACGACGCCGGTCCTGCCGGTTGCCGTCGCCCTGCGGAGGAGGGGCAGGGTGGTGAGGAAAGCCGAGAGCACGAGAAGGACGTCGATGCCCGCACCGGTCCAGGAGAAGTACGGCCCGCCCATACCGGTGTCATGCGACAGAACGGCCAGCACCGCGACTCCTCGCAGACCGTCCACAGCGGAGAATCGCCTCTCCTTTGCCTCTGGCCCGGAGATCTGCGCCGACACCGCGCCCGGATCGGCCCCGGGCGCAGGCCTGGCGAGCGGCGAAGGGAATCGGGTGACGTCCGCATGGGGAGCACTGCCGACCGACGGTCCTGCGAACACGGCCGGTCCCACCTCGACGCCCGGAGCGGGAGCCGACCAGGTGTCCGGTTGCCGCCGCGCGGCCGGTGCCGCCTCGTCGGCCGGCTCCGACTCCGGCTCAGACTCCGGCCGGGGCCATGTGATCGGATGCGGGTCCGCGATCCGTCCCGGCCCGGCGCCCCGGAGCCACCCGGCAGTCGGGAGGTGCCCGGTGTCACCCGCCCGGCCCTGGCCCCACCCGTAATCATCAGGGCGGTTCGGAATCAGGCTGTAGCCACCGGCGCGGTGCGCCAGGACTGCCCCACCTCCCGGTTCCTGATCGGCTGCCTCGCTCCGCGCCGGTGCAGACTCCGCCTTGGGCCCCGCGGCCCAGGGAGCCGGTTCGGCGTGCGCATGCGCCCACTCCGACGGCGGGTGCTGCGGGTGGGGATGAGGACCGTATCGGTACGCGTACCCGTACTCGTACGACTCTGCCGGGTTCGGCGGCTGCTGCCGTCGCCTGTAGCGCTCTTCGTTCATCTGGGCCAGGTCCGGAAGCAGGAGGTGATGGCTTCCTCGGCAGGGCGGCCGAGGAAGGAGGTGTGGGAGTCGGTGGCGGCGCCGGCCGCGGGGTCGGCGTGGAAGTCGAGGTTCCACCAGTACAGGCCGGCCATGTCCCGGTCCTGGGCGACTTGGCAAGCCGCCTCGAACCAGCGTTGCTGCACCGTGGAGTTGAGCTTCCCCCCACCCGTCCAGACAGCCGGGTGACGGTAGGCGCCGTTCTCGGCGATGATGCCGACCTCGCTCAGCACGATGCGGGGCAGTTTCCCGGTGCTCTTGCGGTCCAGCCAGCGCTGCCAGCCCTCGGCGATCGCCTCGACGGAGGCATCGTCGCCGAGCTGGAGAGGGAAGTAGGCGTCGATGCCCAGGTGGTCGACAGGGACGGGGACGCGCCGGGCAACGTAGTTGTCCCAGTTGGCGTCGTAGGACAGTTCGCCCGGAAACAAGGTGCGCGCTGTGGCGGTCACCGAGCGCCAGCGCGGATCGTCCTCCAGCGACGTCAGCTCCGCCCCGATGACGAAGGTGCTCGCGTGATGGCGGGCCGCGAGGGTGAGATACGGCGCGAGGAAGTCTTCGTACGACCGGAACCAGGCCCCCCTGTCGGCAGGGGCGAGTGAGCCGCGCCAGGCCAGAGGATCCCGTGCCACCAGGCTCTGCTCATCGAGAAGCGGACGGAGAGTGATGCGCAGCCCGGCTGCCGCCGCAGTGTCCATGAGCATGCTCAGGTGTCGTACCGAGGGTGTCTCGGCCGAGGCGCCGACCCGGCTCGCCGTGGGGTCGGCGGTCGTGAAGGGCAGGGTCACCGAGATCGCGTTCATGTGCTTGCCGACCATGTAGTTCACCACGCGCAGCGCATTGGTGCGCACGGACGAGTCCGTTTCGCCCGGGTAGGCGTACCAGAGCACCTGCGCGCCCAGTTGGGGGTCGCCGGGGCGCCAGGGCCGGGGGACCCGCGCGGGGGCCGGGTTCTCGATCGCGGACTCGGATGCGGATCCAGATTCGGATGCGGATGCGGATGCTGTGGTGGGCGCCGTGGCTCCGGGGCCCGGGGAGACGCACCCGGCCGT
Organism: Streptomyces sp. SP18BB07; assembly: GCF_036322545.1. Lineage (NCBI taxonomy): Bacteria > Bacillati > Actinomycetota > Actinomycetes > Kitasatosporales > Streptomycetaceae > Streptomyces > Streptomyces sp. SP18BB07. The sequence goes on along the minus strand of NZ_JAQYWT010000352.1, from coordinate 3,411 downwards.
CAGAAGGAGGACGACGAAAAACAGCCCGCTCAGACGTGCACTCATCTTTTCAGGCCGGTTTCGCTATCACGACGAACTGGTTCTCCACACCGCGCAGACAGCGCAGCAACCCCCGGAACGAACCGGCCGCTTCCCAGATCGCGAAGAACGGCATCAGGGCGACCACCGCGATCGGCTCCCACCACAGACGGCGGCCGTTGGCCGACACCGAGGCATTGATCTTGAGGCCTTCCCAGTACATCCAGACCGCGTAGCCCATGGTCACCGCCCACAGGGGCAGGATCCACGGCGTGACGGGCGAGGTGTTGACGTCGCCGAGCAGCGAGCCGACCGCGAGGACGACGCCGACATGCTGGAAGGGCCCCATGACCCAGGTCGTCACGCTGTACATGAGGAGGGCCCTGGAGCGGCGCGGCAGGCTGCGGTTGAAGGCCAGCGCCACCAGCCCCCAGGACCAGCGCTCTCGCTGTTTCAGGAAGTCCCGCATCGTCGCGGGGGACGCGCCGTAGCTGCGACCGGAGAACCAGTCGCTACGACCCTTGTAGCGACTGGCGAAGACCAGGGCCAGGTGAGCGTCCTCGCAGATGGAGTCCGGGCCGAAGTCCCAGCCGATCGTGGCCTCGACGGACGCGCGGAGCAGAAGCAGTTCGCCGTGCAGGCCGGCCAGAGGAGTACCGCCGCCGGTGAGGACGGCGAAGCGCGCGATGTCGTCGGCGGGGCGTATGGCGTCGGCCAGCCAGGTCAGACGGTTGACGGCGTTCTCGCGCGGATAGGTCAGCATGCCCTGGGCCAGGTGCTTGCCGTCGGGGCCGGCGCGGCGTTGGGCGTTGATGAAGCGGGCGACCTGTTCGGCGGTGTCGGGGCCGACGCCCGTGTCATCGTCCATGTGCAGCACCCACACGTCGTCCAGAGCCTCGCCTTCGGCGATGCGCAACTCGTGGGCGTAGTGGTTGGCTCGGGCCTTGAAGCGGGTGCCGTTGGGGGTGCGGTACGCCTTCGGCACGGTGACCACTCGGATCAGGGAGCTGCGGGCGGCCAGGGCGTCGATGCGGTCGGAGGCCTCGCAGCCCTCCTCGGTGAGGATGTCGATGCGCAGGGCGGGGAACCAGCGCGGCAGGAACGCGGCGAACGAGAGCACGGATCGTTCCAGCGCGGGGTAGGTGTCGTCCCGGCCGATGGTCGGGACCAGGACGACAAGCCGGTCGTGCAGCGCCGGCCCGGCATGGGTCCAGCCGCGCTGGCGGGCGATACGGCGGCGGGTGAGTCCCGCGCCGGTGACGCCGACGAGCGAGCTGACGACGGGCAGCGTCCACAGGACGGTGACCGCCCAGCCCATCAGGGTCGCCCTGGGGTAGTACAACGCCGCGGAAAGGGCGTAGGCGAGGGCGCCGGTGACCAGGAAGGGCAGGAAGCCGGGCTTCCAGGCCGCCTGACGCTTCACCATCCGCGCGGTGCGGCGGGACGGGGCGATGCCGATTTCGTCCGCAGAGGTCCCCATGATCCACCACTTGCATCTGTATAGGCCGAGATTGTCGATGAGGGCGGTAACACCCCCTGACGCACTAAGCGGAACCATGCATGACACTTGTGGGTTTTGTGAAGATGACTCCCGTCACAGGGCCTGATCCGACGAGGGTGCCGGCCCTGGGCTCGCCGCCCTGCTCGACGCGATCGGCGCCGACCCGGCGGCGTGCCGGTTCGATCGCCGACCGCTTTTCGAAGTCACCGCGAGGCAGCGCCGGGCGCCCTACCTGGTCGGCACGGGTGCGACCGGGCGGACCGCGGTGAAGTCCTGGGACTCGTCGCGGGTGGCGGAGAGCAGCAGGAGCCACTCGTCGCAGCCCTGCCATGGAGAGAGGTCGCCGCCACCTCCACGCACCACCCGCGGACCGTCGCCGGTGCGGGGGCGTGCGTCCGCCGGCGCGTCCGTGAAGTGCGGGATCCACACGTCCGCGCAGATCTCGTTCGCCGACCCCATCGCCGCCAGCCCAAAGGCGTTCTCAGCCGCCGCGGTGCGCTCCTCGTCGGCGAAGTCGTCGAGTACGTGGTCCTCGTCCGGCCTCCCGTCCCCCCGGAAGGTCAGAGTGGTCGTACCTGCCCGGGCCGCGTACTCCCACTCCGCCTCGCTGGGCAGCCGGAAGGGCAACGTTCCGAGCAGGTCGTCCAAGTCGTCCTCGAAGCGGGCCGTGTTCGAGTCCGATTCGGCGAAGCTGTCTTCGTACTCGGGCAGCCAGTGCCGCGCTTGCGCCACCGTCAGCGGATGTCGGGCCATCAAGAACGGCTCGACCCGCACTTCTCGTACCGGCCGGGCCCGGACTGCACCGGCGAAGAACGCTTCGAGGTCGTCATCGGCGCCGTCGGACTGCTCAATGGCACGCACCGCGTCCAGTTCCGCGTCCGACAGGCCCATCGTGAACGTCCCGCCGGGGACAGCCCGGAAGACCACTCCGGACGGGGTGTGCCGCCAAGCCGGTCGACCGGCCACGATCTCTTGAGCCCACATGCTGCCGGACGCTAGCAGCCGGGCATCGGGGACGAGGGAGGAGGACCGGACAGGCAGCCCAGCTCAGTACGGCCGCGGAATCTCGTGCTCGCTCAACGCCGCCTCGTACCGGGCCAGCAGAGCATCCAGGTTCGTCAGAAGAAGGCCGGCGGCGTCCCGAGCCTCATCCACGTCGCCTCGCTCGCACGCCTCCGCCACCTCGGCCACGTCACTGCGGAGGATGTGCAGAGAGTCGCCCTGCACCAGGACCCCAGGGAACCGTCGGCCGGGCAAGCGCACCACGGCGTCGTTGCCACCATCTGTGAACAGCTCGGCCTCAATACGCTCCATCGGGCCATCCAACCTGACATCACCGGTTGACATCAACGACGGTGCATACGGACGGACTTATACGCCGGACGACAGGGTTTGCGTGGCAGGTCAGAGGGGTGGCGGCCCCGGGCAATGCGCACGGGGCCGCTTCCGCCATCGGCTGCAGTACGGTCGCTGCGCCGAGCCGGTGTGGGATTCAGTAGCGCTCGGTCTCCATGAAGCCCGCGTCCCCGTTGTCGTCGGCGCCGAACGCGTCGGCCGCGGCGGTCGGGTCGAACCCGGGAGGCGAGTCCTTGAGCGCCAGGCCCATGCCGGCCAGCTTCGCCTTGACCTCGTCGATCGACTTCGCGCCGAAGTTGCGGATGTCGAGCAGGTCGGCCTCGGAGCGCGCCAGAAGCTCACCCACGAAGTGGACGCCCTCACGCTTGAGGCAGTTGTAGGAGCGGACCGTGAGTTCGAGCTCCTCGATCGGCAGCGCCAGATCGGCGGCGAGCGCGGCGTCCGTCGGGGACGGGCCCATGTCGATGCCCTCGGCGTCGATGTTCAGCTCGCGCGCGAGACCGAACAGCTCGACCAGCGTCTTACCCGCCGACGCC
>NZ_JAQYWT010000351.1:0-431 GCF_036322545.1 Streptomyces sp. SP18BB07 | reverse complement strand
TAGGGGCGCGGGGAACTGCACGAGAAGCCCCACCCACCCGCAGCCGCCAACGAACCCCCCCCCCCCCCCCCCCCCCCCCCCCCCCCCCACACCCCCCCCCCCCGGGGTAGCCCCCCCCCCCCCCGTCCCCCCCCGGGGCTGGACCCCCGGGTCCCCGGGGCCCCCGGGATGCCGCTGTTCTTGGGCGGGGGGGTTCCGTGTGGGGGGGGGATTCCCGGGGGGGGGGGGGGTGGTGGGGCGGGGGGGGGGGGGGGGGGGGGCGGGGTTCGTGGGCGGCGGCGGGTGGGTGGGGCTTCTCGTGCAGGTCCCCGCGCCCCTAAAAGCATCAGGCCCCTGCGGGCCTGCGGGGTGGAGGGGACATAGCGCACCGGGTCGCCGACCTCGTACAGGTGCGACTCCTCGTGTACGGCGCTCAGCGCGACCCTGCGCAG
>NZ_JAQYWT010000350.1:0-117882 GCF_036322545.1 Streptomyces sp. SP18BB07 | reverse complement strand
GGGCGGTGGGTGGGGGGGGGGGGCCCCCCCCCCCCCCCCCCCCCCCCCCCCCCCCCCCCCCCCCCCCCCCCCCCCCCCCCCGCCGCCCCTCCCCCACCACCACCCCAACCCGTGAGGTCCCGATGTCCCAGTCCCCCACCCGCCGTCTGACCGTCGCCCAGGCGCTGGTGCGGTTCCTGTCCGCGCAGTACAGCGAGCGCGACGGTGTGCGCCACCGGCTGATCGCCGGGACCTGGGGCATCTTCGGCCACGGCAACGTCGCGGGGCTGGGCCAGGCACTGCTTGAGGCCGGGGAGGAGGCTATGCCGTTCCACCAGGGCCGCAACGAGCAGTCCATGGTGCACGCGGCCGTCGGCCACGCCCGCCAGCTGAACCGGCTCTCCGCGCAGGCGGTCACCACCTCCATCGGCCCCGGCGCCACCAACCTGGTCACCGGCGCCGCCCTGGCCACCATCAACCGCCTGCCCGTCCTCCTCCTCCCTGGCGACTACTTCGCGACCCGCACCGCCGACCCGCTGCTCCAGCAGCTGGAGCACCCCACCGAGGCCGACGTCTCGGTCAACGACACCCTGCGCCCGGTCTCCCGCTACTTCGACCGGATCACCCGCCCCGAGGCACTGATCCCGGCCGCCCTGAACGCCATGCGCGTCCTCACCGACCCGGTCGACACCGGCGCCGTCACCCTCGCCCTGCCGCAGGACGTCCAGGCGGAGGCGTACGACTGGCCGGAGGAGTTCTTCGCCGAGCGGGTGTGGCGCGTGCGGCGCCCCGTGCCCGACCCGGTCGAGCTGGCGGAGGCGGTGCGGGCGATCCGTGCCGCGCGGCGGCCGCTGATCGTCGCGGGCGGCGGCGTCCACCACAGCGAGGCCGAGGAGGCGCTGAAGGCGCTGGCCGACGCCACGGGCATCCCGGTCGCGTCCACCCAGGCGGGCAAGGGCTCCCTGCGGTACGACCACCCCGCCGACCTCGGCGGCATCGGCCACACCGGCACGGCGGTCTGTGACGACATCGCCCGTACCGCCGACCTGATCGTCGGTGTGGGCACCCGGTACACCGACTTCACCACCGCCTCCAACACCCTCTTCCAGAGCCCGGACGTCCGCTTCGTCAACCTGAACATCGCCTCCTTCGACGCCCACAAGCTGGCCGCCCGGACGGTGGTCTGCGACGCTCGGGCCGGCCTCACGGCGCTCACCGAGGCACTGGACGGGCACCGGGTGGACGAGGCGTACGAGGCGGAGTACCGGGCCGGCAAGGAGCGCTGGGAGCAGGTCGTCGAGGCCGCCTACAGCGCCGCCGACGAGCACGCCGTGCCCACCCAGACGCAGGTGCTCGGCGCCCTGGACTCGGTCGTCGGCGACGAGGACGTGGTCATCAACGCGGCCGGTTCGCTCCCCGGCGACCTGCACAAGCTGTGGCGGGCCCGCAGCCCCCGCCAGTACCACCTGGAGTACGGCTACTCCTGCATGGGCTACGAGATCCCCGCCGGGATCGGTGTCCAGCAGGCGGCGCCCGGCACGGCCGTCTGGTCGCTGGTCGGGGACGGCACCTATCTGATGATGCCGACGGAGATCGTGACGGCCGTCCAGGAGAACCTGCCGGTCAATCTGGTCCTCCTCCAGAACCACGGCTACGCCTCCATCGGCGGTCTCTCCGAGTCGGTCGGCGGCGAGCGCTTCGGCACCGCCTACCGCTACCGCGCCGCCGACGGCACCTTCTCCGGCGCACCACTCCCGGTGGACCTCGCCGCCAACGCGGCCAGCCTCGGCATGGACGTCATCCGCGCCAAGACCGTGAAGGAGCTGCGCGACGCGCTGGCCGCGGCCCGTTCCTCGGACCGGCCCACCTGTGTGTACGTCGAGACCGACCCGACGCCCACCGCTCCCCCGGCTCAGGCCTGGTGGGACGTCCCGGTCGCCGAGACCGCCTCCCGCCCGGCGGCCGTGGAGGCGCGCGCGACGTACGACCGCGAGGTGGCCGGCCAGCGCCGCCACCTCTGACGGCCGGCCGTCGCAAGGACCCGCGCTTGTAAGGACAATGCGATGACAGGGGTTCCTGTCATCCGGACGGACGGATACCCTCATGGGCGTGACCAGCGCGACTACGGGGAGTACAGGGAGTCTCGGCCTCAGCGTCGACCGGAGCAGCCCGGTGCCGCTGTACTACCAGCTGGCCCGGCAGCTGGAGTCGGCGATCGAGCACGGTGCGCTCGGCCCGGGCAACCTCCTGGGCAACGAGATCGAGCTCGCCGGCCGTCTCGGCCTGTCCCGGCCGACCGTACGGCAGGCCATCCAGTCGCTCGTCGACAAGGGCCTGCTCGTACGCCGCCGGGGCGTCGGCACACAGGTGGTGCACAGCCAGGTCAAACGGCCGCTGGAGCTGAGTAGCCTCTACGACGACTTGGAGGCGGCCGGGCAGCAGCCCACGACCAAGGTGCTGCTGAGCGAGCTGCGGCAGGCCTCCGCCGAGGTCGCGGCGGCCCTGGGCATCGCCGAGGGCGCCGACGTGCACCTCTTCGAACGGCTGCGCCTCACCCACGGGCAGCCGGTGGCGTTCCTCTCCAACTTCGTCCCGGCCGGGCTGCTGGACCTGGACACCGAGCGCCTGGAGTCGACGGGCCTGTACCGGATGATGCGCAACGCCGGCATCACCCTGCACAGCGCCCACCAGAGCGTCGGCGCCCGTATCGCCACGCCCGAGGAGGCCGACCGCCTCGGCGAGCCGGAGGGCGCCGCGCTGCTCACCATGCAGCGCACGGCGTTCGACGACACCGGGCGCGCGGTCGAGTACGGCACCCATGTCTACCGGGCCTCGCGCTACTCCTTCGACTTCCAGCTGCTCGTCCGCAACTGACCTCCGGGCGGCGGGAGTTCGGAGCCGCCCGGCCGCCAGGGGCTCAGAGGTCCACCCACGCCCCGGACTCGGCCGAGCGGCTCATCGCGTCCAGCGCGGTGGCGCTGTGCACGGCGTCGGCGAGGGTGGTGCCGTGCGGGGTGCCCTCGGCGATGGAGGTCAGGAAGTGGTACGCCTCGATCACCTTGAGGTCGTCGTAGCCCATGGCGTTGGCGGAGCCCGGCTGGAAGGCGGAGTACGTGCCGTGGCCGGGGCCGACGTAGACGGTGTGGACGGACTGGTCCTGGTAGGCGTCGCCCTTGCTGACGCCCAGTTCACCCATGCGGCGGAAGTCCCAGAAGAGCGCGCCCCCGGTCCCGTGGATCTCGAAGCCGTAGTTGTTCTGCTCGCCGACGGAGACGCGGCAGGCCTCCAGGACGCCACGGGCGCCGGAGGCGAAGCGGAGCAGGCAGTTGACGTAGTCCTCGTTCTCGACGGGGCCGAGTTCGCCGCCGGAGGCACGGGTGTGACCGGCGGTGGCGCCGGACGGCCGGGCCCGCTCGGGGACGAAGATCGCGGTGTCGGCGGTGAGGGAGGCGATGTCGCCGAGCAGGAAACGGGCCAGGTCCACCCCGTGCGAGGCGAGGTCGCCGAGGACCCCGCTGCCGCCGCGCTGCCGCTCGTACCGCCAGGTCAGGGCTCCCTCGGGGTGGGCGGCGTAGTCGCTGAAGAGGCGGATGCGGACATGGGTGACCGTGCCGATCTCACCGGCGGCGATCAGTTCGCGGGCGGCCTCCACGGCGGGCGCGTTGCGGTAGTTGAAGCCGACGGTGCCCTGGACGCCGGCCTTGTCGACCGCGTCGGCGACGGCGCGGGCGTCGGCGGCGGTGAGCCCGACCGGCTTCTCGATCCAGATGTGCTTGCCGGCCTCGGCCATGGCGACGCCGATCTCCCGGTGCAGGAAGTTCGGCGCGGTGATGCTGACCGCCTGGACGCGCGGGTCGGCGATCACGTCGCGCCAGTCCCGGGCGGTGGCGGCGAACCCGAACTGCCGGGCCGCCTCCTCGGCGCGGCCGGGCACGTCCTCGACGACGGTGACCAAGTCGGGCCGCAGGGCGAGCTGCGGAAAGTGGTGGGTCACCCGCGCGTACGCCTGGGTGTGCACCCGTCCCATCCAGCCGAATCCCACGACGGCGACACCGAGCCCACTCACCATGACTGCCCTTCATTGGACCGTTCCAAAATCGTCTGCCGCTCACACTGCGGTCATGCACCCGCACTGTCAAGCCCTTTGACACGGTCGCACCGCTGTGGAACGGTCCAGGCCATGAGACCCGGACCCCCGACCCCGACGATCCGCGACGTCGCCGAGCGGGCCGGTGTGTCCAAGTCCCTGGTCTCGCTGGTGCTGCGCGGCTCGGCGCAGGTCCGCGAGGAGAAACGGCAGGCGGTGCTGGCCGCCGTGGACGAGCTGGGGTACCGGCCGAACGCCGCCGCGCGCAGCCTCAGCGAGCGCCGGACCCGTACGGTCGGGGTCCTCCTCAACGACATGCGCAACCCCTGGTTCGTCGAGCTGCTCGACGGGCTCAACTCCCGGCTGCACGACAACGGTCTGCGCATGCTGCTGGCCGACGGCCACCTCAACCGGCGGCTCGGCGAGGACCTCACCCGCACCTTCACCGAGCTGCGCGTCGACGGGCTGATCGCGGTCGGCACCCTGCCGCCCTCCGAGGCGCTGCGCACGGCGGCCGGGCTCGTCCCGACCGTGGTGGCGGGCGCCCGCGAGCCCACGCTCCCCCAGGTGGACGTCGTCGCCGGCGACGACCAGCTCGGCGCCCGTCTCGCCACCGAGCACCTCATCGGCCTCGGGCACCGGCGCATCGCGCACATCGCGGGGGACGGTGTGGTCGGGGCGCTGCGCCGCCGCAGCTTCGAGACGGTGATGCGCGAGCACGGGCTGGGCGCTCTGGCGGCCGTCGAACGGGGCGACCTGACGGAGGAGGGCGGCTACCGGGCCACGGTCCGACTGCTGAACCTGCCCGAACGCCCCACCGCCGTGGTGGCGTTCAACGACATGGCCTGTGTGGGCGCCCTGTCCGCCGCCGAGGAACTGGGGCTGAGGGTGCCGCGCGACCTGTCCCTCGTCGGCTACGACAACACCTATGTCTCCCGGCTGCGCCACCTCTGGCTCACCACCGTGGACAACGCCAGCCACGACGTGGGCCGCACCGCCGCGCAGTGCCTGCTGGACCGCATCGCCGACCCGGCCCGCCCCGCCAGGGTCGTCCTGACCACGCCGACGCTGGAGGTCCGGGGCACCACCGGCCCGCCGGGCGGGCCCTGAGGGTGTGGCGGGCCGTCAGCTCGGCGGCAGGCAGTGGTCGTCGGGCGCGACGCTCTGCCAGATGCGCCGCCCGATGTCCCGCAGCTGCCGCTGCTGGGCCTTGGTGAGCGCGTCGAACACATAGCGGCGTACGGCGTCGGCGTGGCCCGGCGCGCTCTCGACGACCTTGGCGTGTCCGGCGTCCGTGAGGACGGCCAGGGTGTAGCGCCCGTCGGAGGGGTCAGGCTCGCGGCGCACCCAGTCGCTCTTCTCCAGCCGCTTCACGAGGTGGGAGAGCCGGGACAGCGACGAACCGACGTATCCAGCCAGGTCGCTCATCCGCAGGGTGCGCCCCTCGGTCTGCGACAGCATCGCCATCACCACGTACTCGACGTGGCTGACGCCCGCGTCCCGCTGCAGTTCCGCGTCCAGCGCGCTCGGCAGTCTGACCATCACGCCCGCCAGCGCGTGCCAGGTCTCCATCTCCTCGTCGGTCAGCCAGGGCGACTGCTGCGGTGTCTCCATGGCGCCCACTCTACGTGCAGCCTCCACGGATCAAGCACGCGATGACTTGACGCTTCAAGTCGATCGACTCTACGTTGAACCCTCGCATCTCTTGAATGTTCAAGTCACACTCACCCCCTGCACGGGAAGAAGCCCGCCATGAACGTCACCCTCTGGATCATCGCGAGCCTGCTCGCGGCCGGCTTCCTCGCCGCCGGCCTGATGAAGACCGCCCAGTCCAAGGAGAAGCTGTCGGCCTCGGGGATGACGTGGGTGGACTCGTTCTCGCCGGGCATGGTCAAGACCATCGGCGCGCTGGAGGGCCTGGGCGCCATCGGGCTGATCCTTCCGGCCGTCCTCGACATAGCCACGGTGTTCGTGCCGCTCGCGGCGACCGGCCTGGCCGTCACGATGCTCGGCGCGGTCGTCTTCCACCTCCGGCGCGGCGAGACCAAGGAGTCGGCACCGGGTCTGGTGGTGCTGATCCTGGCGGCCGTGGTGGCCTGGGGCCGGTTCGGACCGTACGCGTTCTGAGCCCTACCCCCCTTCGGCGGGCCCGGCTCCCGCCGCGAGCAGGAGGGCCGTCGTCTCGGGGTAGGGCCCGGCGGCCGCCCACTCGAGCGGGGAGCGGCCCGTGCCATGGTCCTCGCGCAGGTCGGGGTCGGCGCCGTGGGCGAGGAGTGCGCGCACCGCTTCCGTGTGCCCCCAGCACGCGGCGCCGCACAGCGGGGTGCCCTCAGAGCCGTGCCCGCTCTCGGTGTCGGGCGCGGCCCCGGCCGCGAGCAGCCGGCGGACCGTGTCGGCGGCGCCGTGCACGGCCGCCGCGTACAGGGGCGTCGTGCCCTCGGCGTCCGTCGTCTCGGCGGGGGCTCCGGCGCGCAGCAGGGAGTCGACCCGGGCCGTGTCGCCGAACGTCGCCGCCCACACCAGGTGGTGCGACAGTTTCTTCCGCCGCCGTCTGTTCACCCGCGTGCTCCCCCTTGGCAGGACGTCCGAGGCACCGGCCCGTCATGCGCGTCAGCCTGTGATGCGGAGATCAGCCCATCACACGCCCTCCCGCACGGCGACCTCTTTTCCGCGTACGTCGACGGCCGTGAGCGCCAGCGCCAGCAGCCCCGGTACGAGGAACACGAGGGGCAGCAGCATCCAGGCGCTCGCCGCCGCCGTCGCCACGGCGAGGACGACCAGGGCGCTGCCGCCCGGATCGCGCACCGCGTCCCGGGCCGCTCCCCGCACCGCCGCCGGCCAGTCCTCGACCGACTCGGGGCGGGCGCAGGCGCGCAGCCCGATCACGGCGGCACAGGTGCCGACGGCGGCGGCGAGGAGGGCGAAGGCCCGGCCGCCGGGGAGTCCGGCACCGGCGAGCGCCAGATCGACCAGGGCGAGGGCCAGTCCGGTGAGGGCCAGGAGCCCGGCGGCCAGGTCGCCGGGTCGCAGTCGCCGGCGCAGCACCCCGAGGAACCGGGCGGCCGTGACCGGGCGGCCCTCCCGTACGCCCCGCAGGACCGCGCAGGCCGTGGAGAGCGCGGCGGGCACGGTGACCAGCGGAAGGCTCACCACCGCAACGGCGACACCGACGCTCAGCACATCGGCGAACAGCGTCATGCGCGGGCCGAAGATCTCGCCCGGCTCCCGGTCGGTCCGCATCGCGCTCACCCCTTGATCCCGGAGTTGGCCATGCCCTCCACCAGGAACCGCTGGAAGGCGAGGAAGAACAGCACGATCGGGAGGAGGGCGATGACGGACATGGCAAACATCGGGCCGAACGCCGAGGTGCTCGACGCGTCCACGAAGGACCTGAGGGCCAGGGTCAGGGTGAACTTCTCGGGCGAGAAGAGATAGATCAACTGGGTGAAGAAGTCGTTCCAGGTCCAGATGAAGGTGAAGATCGCGGTGGTGATCAGGGCGGGCCGGGTGAGCGGCAGGATCACCGAGTAGAAGCTCCGGAACGGTCCGCAGCCGTCGATGCGCGCCGCCTCCTCCAGTTCCCTCGGCAGTCCGCGCATGAACTGCACGATGAGGAAGACGAAGAAGGCCTCCGTGGCGAGGAACTTCGGCAGGATCAGCGGCCAGTAGGTGTTCACCATGCCGAGCTGGTTGAAGATGATGTACTGCGGGATCAGCACGGCGTGGTGCGGCAGCATGATCGTCGCGATCATGAAGGCGAACAGCGGTCCCCGGAAGCGGAAGCGCAGCCGGGCGAAGGCGTAGGCCGCCAGGGAGCAGGAGAGGACGTTGCCGACGACCGCGCCGCCGGCGATCAGCAGGGAGTTGCCGAGCAGCCGGCCCACCGACACGTCGTTGACGCCGTCGAGCGCGGTCTCGTAGTTGGACCACTCCAGTCGGCTCGGCAGCAGGTCGAGGCTGGCGATGACCTCGTCCGCGGGCTTCACGGAGGTCGCGAGGAGCCAGGCCAGCGGGTACAGCATGACGAGGAGCGCGGCCAGGCAGCCGGCGTGCAGGGCCACCCGCCGCCAGGCAACAGGTTTGCGCACTACGGAAGTTGTGGGTGTGCTGGTGGTCATCGGTCCCCCTCGGAGGCGTAGAAGACCCAGGAGCGGGACGTGCGGAACAGGATCGCGGTGACCGCGCCGATGGCGAGCAGCAGGACCCAGGCCATGGCGGAGGCGTAGCCCATGTGGGAGGCGACGAAGCCCCGGTCGTAGAGGTAGAGGGTGTAGAAGAGGGTGGAGTCGGCGGGGCCGCCCTTGCCCGCGCTGATCGCGAAGGCCGGGGTGAAGACCTGGAAGGCCTGGATGGTCTGGAGGACCAGGTTGAAGAAGATCACGGGCGACAGCATCGGGACCGTGATCGACAGGAAGCGGCGCCAGGCGCCCGCGCCGTCCACCTCGGCCGCCTCGTACAACTCCCCCGGGATCTGCTGGAGTCCGGCGAGGAAGATGACCATCGGGGCGCCGAACTGCCACACCGTGAGCAGGGCCACCGCGAGCAGCGCCCAGCCGGGGCGGTTGACCCAGCCGCCGGTGCCGAGGAGGTGGTCGACGGTGCCGCCGTCGTTGAAGATCGCCCGCCAGACCAGGGCGATGGACATGGAGGCGCCGAGCAGGGAGGGGGCGTAGAAGGCCGAGCGATAGAAGCCCCGGCCGCGCCTCATGTTCTTCAGGGCCAGGGCGACCAGGAGCGCGAGGGCCAGTTGGAGCGGGACGGCGATGACGACGTACATCAGGGTCGTCACCACGGAGCGCCAGTAGCGCGGGTCCTCGGTGAACATCTGGGTGTAGTTGCGCAGGCCCACCCAGCTGGGGGCGTTGAAGAGGTCGTAGTCGGTGAAGGAGAGGTAGAGCGAGACGGCCATCGGGAGCAGGGTGAGGACGCAGGCCCCGAGCACCCAGGGGGAGAGGAACACCCAGGCCGCGCCTTCGCGCCGGCGGCGCCGGGCGGACCGGTCCGGCTGGGTGACTCCCTTGCCGCGTACGGTGGTCGGCAGTTGTGTGGTGGTCATGACCTCAGCTCCGCCTTCGCCTCGGTGAGGTAGTTCTCGGCGGCCTCGCGGGGGGACATCCGCTCGTAGGACACCTGGTCGTAGTCGCGCTGGAACGTGGTCTGCAGGGCGCTGTCGCCCGACGGGGGCGCCTGGGGCGGCGGGTCGAGCTTTCCTTCGACCGTGGCCTGGTAGTCGTAGATGGTCCTGTCGAAGTCCTTGAGGTCGGCCGCGATGTCCGCACGGATCGACTCGTTGACGGGGATGCCCCGGGTGGCGCCGAGGATCTTCGCGGCCTCGTCGTCGTTGAGCAGGAAGTCGACGAGCCGGGCGGACTCCTCCGGGTGGCCGGAGTCGGCGGCCACGCCCATGAACATGGAGGGCTTGAAGTACTGGCCGGGCGTGCCGTCCTCACCCGCCGGCATCGGGGCGAGGGAGATCCCGGTGGGGACGAGCGCGAGATAACCGCTCGCGGGCGCATCCCAGTTGACGTCCGAGGCGGCCGTGCCCCGGCCCAGCGGGGTGTTCTCGACCGTGCCGTCGAGCTGGGTCGTCTGCTCGGCGGGCGAGACGGCGCCCTCGCGGCGGAGCCCGTCGGTGAAGGTCCACCAGCGGGTCAAGTCATCGGCGTCGAAGCCGAGTTGCCTGTCCTCGGTGTAGAGGGCCTTGCCCTGGCCGCGCAGCCAGATCTCGAAGGCGTCCTCGCTCTGACCGGGGTCGGTGCCGCCGGGCTCTCCCGTCTCCTCCGCGACCTTCCGCATGGCGTCGGCCCACTCGCTCCAGGTCCAGCCCACGCGGGGCGGTTCGAGACCGGCGGCCTTCCACTTCTCGGTGTCGTAGACCATGGTCTCGGTGCCACGCCCCTGCGGTACGGCGTACTGCTTGCCGTCCACCTTGCCGGTGGCCAGCAGTCCCGGCTCGAACTCGGCGGTGTCCAGGGCCTGTGGCTGCTCGGCGAGGTCCAGGAGCACACCACCGGAGGCGTACTGGTCGATCATCCGGTAGTCGAGCTGCATCACGTCCGGTGCGTCGCCGCCGGCGGCCTGGGTGGCGAGTTTCTGCTTGTAGGCCTCGTAGCCGGCGAAGGAGGTCTGTACGTCGATCCCCGGGTTCTTCTGCTCGAAGAGCTCGACGGCCGCCTGGGTTCTGGCGGCCCGGTCGGGGTTGCCCCACCAGGTGTAGCGCAGGACGACCTGCCCGCCGCCGCCCGACCCGTCCGCTCCGGAGCAGCCGGTGAGCAGCGCGCAGAGCGCCAGCGCGGCGGCCGCCGCACGGGGTTTCCAGGACTCCCTCGTCCTGATTCGGGGCATGAGTGGGTCACCTCTTTCACTAGAAAGCGCTTCCACCCCCCGTAGCGACCCTAGGGAAGGTCCGGATGTCACAACAAGACCCCTGCACCACCTCCCCACAACGCCGCCGCGCCGCCGTGGTGGGGCTCGGTGCCCGGGCGCGGATGTTCACCGAGGCCCTGACGGGATCCTTCGCGGAACGGGTGGAGCTGGTCGGGCTCTGCGACCTGAACACGCACCGCATGGCCGTCCACAACGCCTGGATCGCCGCCGACCACCCCGGCCGCGCGCCCGTACCGGCGTACGGGGCCGACGAGTTCGAGGAGATGCTGCGCCGCGAGCGGGTCGACCTGGTCGTGGTGTGCACGGTGGACCGGACCCACGACCACTACATCGTCCGCGCCCTGGAGGCGGGCTGCGACGTCGTCACCGAGAAGCCGATGACGACCACCGCCGAGCGCGCCCACCGCATCCTGGAGGCCCGGCGGCGGACCGGGCGCGAGGTCCGCGTCTCCTTCAACTACCGCTACAACCCGGTGCATTCGGCCGTACGGCAACTGCTCGCGGGCGGGGAGATCGGCGAGGTCGGCTCGGTGCACTTCGAGTGGCTGCTCGATCTGCGGCACGGCGCCGACTACTTCCGCCGCTGGCACCGCGACAAGGTGAACTCCGGCGGGCTGCTCGTCCACAAGTCGACCCACCACTTCGACCTGGTCAACTGGTGGCTCGGCACCCGCCCCGAGACCGTCTACGCCCAGGGCGGCCTCTTCTTCTACGGCGACGAGGCAGGCCGCCGCCGGGGCATCGCCCGGGACTACACCCGCGCCCACGGCTCCCCGGCGGCCGAGTCCGACCCCTTCGCCCTGCGCCTGCGGGACTCCCCCGTCCTCACCTCGCTCTACCTGGACGCCGAGCGGGAGGACGGCTACCACCGTGACCAGAACGTCTTCGGTCCCGGCGTGAGCATCGAGGACGACATGGCGGTCCTCGTCCGCTACGCCTCCGGCGCCACCCTGACCTACCACCTCACCGCCTACTCCCCCTGGGAGGGCTACCGCATCGCCTTCAACGGCAGCGAGGGGCGCGTCGAGCTGCTGGTGGAGGAGTCGACGTGGACGCGGCCCCAGGTACCGGTCACCGGCGCGAGCCCGGTCCTGCACGGCGCCGAGGCGGGCGAGGAACCCGGCAGGACCCAACTGCTCGTACGGCGCTTCTGGGAGCCGCCTCGCGAGGTGAAGGTGGAGATGGACGAGGGCGGGCACGGCGGTGGCGACGTCCGCATGCTGGCCGACCTGTTCGGGGAGCGCGTACCGGACGCGCTGGGCCGGGCGGCCGACGCGGTGGACGGGGCCCGGTCACTGGTGACGGGACTGGCGGCGAACCGGTCGCTGGAGACGGGGATGCCGGTGGCGGCGCGGGAGTTGCTGGACGTGTGAGCCGCCCTCGGTCTCCGCGCGACCGCCCGGCGTCACTCTGTGCGGCTCACCGGACGAGGTCGAGGTGTTCCGGGGAGCGGTGGATCAGCGTCGGCCGCATGGTGATCCATCGGCCCTCCGCCAGGCGCAGGCCCGGCAGGCGGCTGGTCAACTGCTCCAGGGTCAGGCGGAGTTGTTCGTGGGCGAGTTGTGAGCCGGGGCAGGTGTGGGTGCCGAGGCCGAAGGAGAGGTGACGGCTGCCGGCGGGGCGGGTGATGTCGAAGTCGTCGGGGCGGGTGATGTCGAAGTCGTCGGGGCGCGGGTGGCGTGAGGCGTCGCGGTTGGCTCCGGCGAACGCGACGAACACCGGTGTCCAGGCGGGGAGTTCGGTCCAGGCGAGGGTGACCGGACGGGTGGTGACGCGGCGGAAGCCCTGCTAACACGGTGTCGTAACGGGCGGCCTCCTCGACGGCGGCCGGGATGCGCTCCGGTTCGGCGCAGAGCAGTTCCCACTGCCGGCGGTCGCGCAGCAGGTGCAGGACGGTGGTCCCGATGAGGGCCGTGGTGGTCAGGTGTCCGGCGATGAGCAGGTTCTGGAGGTGGGCGACGACCTGGTGGCGCTGGTCGATCGTCAGCTCGCCGGTGCCCGGTCCGGCGACGGAGGTGATGAGTTCGGTGCCCAGGTCCTCACGCGGGTCCGCGCGCCGGGCGCGCACGAACGCGTCGAGCCGGTGGGCCGTGGCGACCACGTCCTCGGCCGCCGCGATCTGCTCGGCCTCCGCCATGGGCCGGAACAGCAACTGCTCGGCCCGGTGACCGCCGTGCACCAACGCCGGTACGTCGTCCGGCTCGAACCCGACGAGCCGCCCGATGACCTCCCCGGGCAGCCGCCCCGCGTACACGGACATCAACTCGACGCGGCCGCCGTCGCCGTTCTTGACGAAGTCGTCGACCAGGGCGGCGGCCCGTTCGGCGGCGTATGCCCTTCAGCGAGCCCGCCCCTGCTCCTGTCGCGCCTCGGTCGCGTCACGGAACGCGGCCAGCGCGGCCCGGCGGCGGCGCAGATCCGCGATGTCTGCGTCCATCCGCTCCAGGTGCGCGGTCATCGTCCGCAGTACCTCCGGGCAGGGCTCGATCCCCGGCCCGGCGTCGGTGACGCACGGCAGCATCTCGCGAATGGCGTCGGTGGTCAGCCCGGCCGCCAGCATGCCCCGGATGCGGGCGACGATGTACGGGGCGTCGGGCGCGTACACGCGGTATCCGCTGCTGTCGCGGTCGGGACACAGCAGGCGCTGCTCCTCGTAGTAGCGCAGCAGCCGGGCCGCGACTCCGGTCCGCCGTGACAGCTCGCCTATCAGCATCGATTCTCCTCGCCACACCTGGACTTGACCTTCACACCGGTGTGATGGGTCAACGTACGAGGCATGCGCGATTCATTCCCCGCCCTTGCCACCACCGTCACCGGAACCGGACCAGGACTGCTGCTCGCCCATGGCGCCACCGGCAGCATCGAAGGCAACTTCGCGCCGGTTCTGCCCGCTCTCGCCGCCGCCCACACCGTCGTCGCCCCGGACTACCCCGGCTCGGGTGAGACCCCGGTCGCAGACGGCCCACTGGACCTCGATGAGCTCACGGACGCTGTCGTCGACTCCGCCGTACGGCGCGGCGTCGGGCGGTTCGCGGTGCTCGGCTTCTCGCTCGGCACGCTGGTGGCGGTGCGCGCCGCCGTACGCCATCCCGAGCGGGTGACCGCACTCGTGCTGACCGCCGGGTTCGCCCGGCCCGACGGCCACATACTCGGCCTCCTCCCCAGCTGGCGGGCCGAGGAGCCTCCCGCACTCCGCCCTCACATCGACCTGATCCCCACCCTCGACATCACCGGTGACCTGGCCGAGGTCGCCGTCCCCACGCTGGTCGTCGCGACAACCGCCGACAGCATGGTCCTGCCCGAGGGCTCCCGCACCTTGGCGGCCGGGATCCGGGGCGCGCGGTACACGGAGATCGACAGCGACCACGTGGTCATGGTCGAGCGGCCGGAAGAGTGGCTGAAGCCGGTGCTCGACTTTCTCCACTCGCTTTCTCTCTCGGAGGGGAAGGACGGTGAGGGCGAGTGAAGCTACAGGTCGTTGTCCCGAACGAGACCGCGGGCGCCGACCTGCGACGACTCGCCGACCTGGCACGGCAGGCCGAGGCCCTCGGCTACGACACGGCACGACTCCCCGACCACATCCTGCCGCCCGACGAGTACGGCCCGGTGTACGGAGGGGTCCTCGAACCGCTGGTGACCATGGGCCGGCTGGTGGGCCGCGACCAGCCCGATCCGGGTCGGCACCTCCGTGCTCGTCCTGCCCCTGCGCAGTCCTTTCGTGGTGGCCAAACAGGTCGCGACCCTCCACAGACTGTCCGGCGGACGCATCACCCTGGGTGTGGGGATCGGCTGGGACGAACACGGGGTCACCGCCGTCGGCGCCGACTTCAGGAGCCGGGCGGCCCGCACGCCCACGCACGCGATCTACTGGACGGGTGTTGCGCCGTGCCCGCGCCGGTGCCCAGCCACCGACGTCAGGTCCACCGGCGCCCTCACCGGCCCGTCCGCACACAGCAGCGCATCCGTGAGGTCGAACGATTCCTCTCCGCGAGCGGTCAGACAGGGCTCCGTCCTTGGACTTCGTGCTCCAACTGTCCGGTCCGTCAGGGACGGCCGCGGAGTTTACCCAGCAGGCTCTTGGCCTGGCGCCGGCGACGGGGGTCGGCAGCGGCCCGCCGCGCCTGCTCGGCCGCACGACGCCCCTGAGGGCTCCGTGCGAACTGCTTGATACGTTCCATCATGCGTGGCATGCGGTCTTCACCCCTCGGTAGCGGCGAGTGCCTTCCTTGCCTCGGTTACCCCTTCTGGGACGACTCAGCCCTGCCGGCCGCCGGGATGCGCGACTCGTGGATGGGACGGCGAGCTGGGCGGCGAGATGTTCACCTAGCCCTCCCCGGACCAGGAAGACGGCTTCTGGCCATTGCAGCTGCAGAGGGGGCATGACGTCGGGGCGCAGCGCGTTGGCCAAGAAGAAGTCCTCCGGGCGCCGCAGCACCTCCCGTACGTCGGCGTCCCGTGCCACCAGCCAGGAAGTCCAGCTGCAACTCGTCGAGTCTGTCGTGCAGTTCAGGATCCACGAGTGCACCTTCCGGCCGGGGGCGGGCCTCGGGGCGCCTGGGCACGCGCCCCCGTACGCCTCCCACCACCCGCCTCGTACGCAATTGTTCCCTTACCCTCGCCCCGTGGTTCTCTTCCTCCTGGAACGTCTCTCCCGGCTCCCCGCTGACCGCGCCTGGCAGCTCCTGACCGACTGGCCCCGGCACGCGGACGTCGTGCCGCTGACCCGCGTCACCGTGCGCACTCCTCCGCCGACCGGTGAGGGCACGGTGTTCGTGGCCCGCAGCGGTGTCGGGCCGCTCGCCTTCGACGACCGGATGGAGGTCACGGTCTGGAAGCCACCGGGCGCCGGTGCTCCCGGAAAGTGCCGACTCGTCAAGCGCGGTTCGTTCGTCACCGGTTGGGCCGAGATCGAGGTCCATCCGTACGGTGACGGCGGCTCCCGTACGGTCTGGCGCGAGGACCTGCGGGTGCGAGGGCTGCCGGGGCTCTTCGACCGGCCGCTGGGAGGGCTGGCGCGGGTCATGTTCGGACGCGCGATGGACGGGCTGCTCGCGACCGACGCCCGGCGTCCGGGCTGAACCTCCGCCCCAACAGGCCTTTCCCCCACCCCTGTTCGCACGTCATTGTCAGACCCCCGGACTACTGTCCGAACCATGAGCACAGGCCAACACACCACCCGGGAGTCCTACGACACGGTCGCCACCGACTACGAGAGGCTGCTGAGAGACGAGCTGGCGAAGAGCCCGTTCGAGCGGGCCATGCTCGGGGTGTTCGCCGAGCGGGTGCTCGCAGCCGGGGGCGGACCTGTCGCGGACCTGGGGTGCGGGCCGGGGCGGATCACCGGGCATCTGGCCTCGCTGGGGCTGGACATCTGCGGTATCGACCTCTCGCCGCAGATGGTCGCCGTGGCCCGCTGGGCGCACCCGCGACTCCGGTTCGACGTGGGCACGATGACCGCGCTCGACTTCGAGGACGGTTGCCTGGCGGGCGCCCTCGCCTGGTACTCCACGGTGCACACCCCGCTCGCCGAACTCCCGCCGCTGTTCCGGGAGTTCCATCGGGTACTCGCTCCCGGTGGGCTCCTCGCGATGGCGTACAAGGTGGGCGACGAGTCCGTCCACCTGACGCACGCCTACGGTCACCCCCTCGACCTCGACGTCCACCGCTTCCCGCCGGACCGGATCGCCGAGCTGCTGGAGGACGTCGGGTTCGTGGAGTCGGCGCGGCTGGTGCGGGAGGCGGACGGGCCCGGCACCACGGCGAACACCCCACAGGCGTACGTGCTGGCGCGCAAGCCGGCGTGAAACCAGGGGGTCAGGACGGGCCCGGGTCTCCGTTGCGGGTGCTGGACAGGCCGTCGCGGCGGTCCCGGTCGCCGTCGCCCGTGGTGCTGAGGAGGGTGTCGCAGATCTCGCGAAGCTTGTCGGTGGCCTGCTTGGAGAAGAGTCCGCAGAGCCCGGCGATACCGGAGAAGCCGTACGGGTTGGTCGCACCGGCGCCGGAGCTGCCGACGAACAGGCCGCCGCGCAGCAGGAGATAGACGAGCAGCGCGAGAGCCACGCCGATACCGGCCCGCAGGAGGTACCACCACAGCCAGCTCGCGTACAGCCGCCGGTTGCCGACGTACGTCGCGAAGGACGTGGCCGCGTGGACGAAGCTGCCGAGCGCGCTGCACACGACCACGGCCAGCAGCATCGCCGTGTCGGCGGTGAGCGACCAGTCCCCCAGGCCGAACGGCGACCACCGCGCGGTGGCCGTGGGCTCCGCCCCGGGCTCGACCGTCGCCAACACCGCCGGCCAGAGCGTCACGAGGGCTCCGCAGACGAAGACGACGTCGACGAGGAGGAAGAGCCCCAGGATCGCCGTCGAGACGGTCGACAGTCGGCGGTCGTCAGCGGTGCCGTCGCTTCCGGGGGCGGCCGCGTCGGCGTTGCCACCCGAGCCGTCGTCACGCGAGTCGGCGTTGCCACCCGAGCCGTTGCCACCCGAGCCGTCACCACCCGAGCCGTCACCACCCGAGCCGTCGCCACCCGAGCCGTCGTCACGCGAGTCGGCGTCACGCGAGTCGGCGTTGCCACCCGAGCCGCCATCACCCGAGCCGTCGTCGCCATCCGAGCTTCCGCTCTCAGAGCCTCCGGCACCCGCGTCGACATCGCCATCAGCGGTGCGAGGCTCGTCACCGCTGTCGGCTTCACCGGAGGTCCTGGTGCCGGCGTTCCCGGCTGCGCTGCCGCCCGACGGCGTGCCGTCATCGGCGGCGGACCCGGTGGTGGCGCCCCGCCCCCGCTCGTCCGCCTCCGCGCCCGTCGCGAGTCCGTCCTGCCCCTCGGCCCCGCCCCCGTGCGGGCGCCCCCCACCGTTCATCGCGCTCAACTGTCCGCCCCCGTACTGCTGTTGTCCTATCGCAACGGTCGGCCCTGCCGCCCCGGGGGTCAAGTCGGCGGCGCGGTCGGAGTCAGGAGACGCGCAGGCTCGGCAGTTCCGTGAGGGCGGGTGGGGCGTCGTGGTGAATCGGGGTGTGTGCGCCGGTCAGGGAGACCCCGCTGCCGCCCCGCCGGTCGGCGACGATCTCGGCGGCGATCGACAGCGCGGTCTCCTCCGGGGTGCGTGCGCCGAGGTCGAGCCCGATCGGGGACCTGAGCCGGGCCAACTCCAGCTCGCTGACTCCGACTTCGCGGAGGCGTTGGTTGCGGTCGAGGTGGGTGCGGCGGGAGCCCATCGCACCGACGTAGGCCACGGGGAGCCGCAGGGCGAGCCGGAGGAGCGGGACGTCGAACTTGGCGTCGTGCGTGAGGACGCACAGGACCGTGCGGGCGTCCACGGACGTGCGCTCCAGGTACGTGTGGGGCCACTCAACGACGATCTCGTCCGCCTCCGGGAAGCGCTCGCGGGTCGCGAAGACGGGTCGGGCGTCGCAGACGGTGACGTGGTGGCCGAGGAACTTGCCGACCCGGACCAGCGCCGACGCGAAGTCGATCGCACCGAAGACGATCATCCGGGGCGGCGGGACCGACGACTCGACGAGCACCGTGAGGGGCGCTCCGCACCGCGATCCCCGCTCGCCGATCTCCAGGGTGCCCGTGCGGCCGGCGTCGAGGAAGGCGCGGGCCTCGGCGGCGACCGTACGGTCGAGCTCGGGGTGGGCGCCGTAGCCGCCGTCGTACGAGCCGTCGGGGTCGACCAGCAGGGCGCGGCCCCGCAGCTCGGCCGGGCCGGAGACGATCCGGGCCAGGGCCGCCGCCCGCCCGCTCGCGGCGGTGGAGAGCGCGGCGGCGGCCACCGGGCGGACGGGGTCGCCGGCCCGCACCGGTGTGACGAGGATGTCGATGACTCCGCCGCAGGTCAGGCCGACGGCGAAGGCGTCCTCGTCGCTGTAGCCGAAGCGTTCGAGGACCGTTTCGCCGTCGGTCAGGGCCTGTTGGCACAGGTCGTAGACCGCGCCCTCCACGCAGCCGCCGGAGACCGAGCCGATGGCCGTGCCGTCGGCGTCCACCGCGAGGGCGGCGCCCGGCCGGCGGGGCGCGCTGCCGCCGACGGCCACCACGGTGGCCACGGCGAAGTCACGCCCCTGCTCGACCCACCGGTGCAGTTCTTCGGCGATGTCCAGCATCTCTCGTTCTCCTCAACAGCGGTTGCGCGGACGGTACTCGGCGAGGGGCGTCTAGTGCACGCCCATCCAGCTCTCGATGGGGTTGAGGGCGAAGAAGACGACGAAGATCGCCGTCAGGCCCCACATGAACGCGCCGATCTCCCGTGCCCGGCCCTGCGCGAGCTTGATGGCGACGTAGGAGACGACGCCGGCGGCGACGCCCGCGGTGATGGAGTACGTGAACGGCATGATCACGACGGTCAGGAAGACCGGGATCGCGGTGGCGCGGTCGGACCAGTCGACGTGCCGGGCGTTCGTCATCATCATGGCGCCGATGACGACGAGCGCGGCGGCCGCGACCTCGCCGGGCACGATCGCCGTGAGCGGGGTGAAGAACAGACAGGCCGCGAAGAACAGTCCGGTGACGACGGAGGAGAGGCCGGTACGGGCGCCCTCGCCGACTCCCGTGACCGATTCCACGAACACGGTCTGACCCGAGCCGCCGGCCACCCCGCCGATCGCGCCGCCCGCGCCGTCGATGAACAGCGCCTTGGACAGGCCCGGCATGCGGCCCCTGTCGTCGGCGAGCCCAGCCTCCGTGCCCACACCGATGATGGTGGCCATCGCGTCGAAGAACCCGGCCAGCACGAGGGTGAAGACGATCATGCCGACCGTCATCGCGCCGACGTCGCCCCAGCCGCCGAACTCGACCTGGCCGAAGAGCGAGAAGTCCGGCATCGAGACCGCGCTGCCGTGCAACTCCGGTGCGCCGCCCGCCCATTGCTTCGGGTCGATGACGTCGAGGGCGTTGAGGAGCACGGCGACGACGGTGCCGCCGACGATGCCGAGCAGGATCGCGCCGGGGACGCCCCGGGCCTGGAGCATGAAGATCGCGAGGAGAGTGACCGCGAAGAGGAGGACGGGCCAGCCGGCGAGTTCGCCGGCGGGGCCGAGGCTGACCGGGGTCGCCTTGCCCTGGTGAACGAAACCGGCCTTGTAGAACCCGATCAGGGCGACGAACAGACCGATCCCCATGGTGATCGCGTGCTTCAGGGCCAGCGGGATGGCGTTCATGATCATCTCGCGGAGGCCGGTGACCACAAGGAGCATGATGATCACCCCGTACATCACGCACATGCCCATCGCCTGCGGCCAGGTCATCTGCGGGGCGACCTGCGAGGCGATGACCCCGGAGACGGAGAGGCCGGCGGCGAGCGCGAGCGGGACCCGGCCGACGACGCCCATGAGGAGCGTGCTGACGGCCGCCGCGAGCGCGGTCGCCGTGATCAGCGCCTTCTGGCCGAGGGTCGCGCCGGCGGCGTCCGGGCCGGAGAGGATGAGCGGGTTGAGCAGGAGGATGTACGCCATCGCCATGAAGGTGGTGACGCCGCCGCGGACCTCTCGGGCGACGGTGGATCCTCGGTGGGTGATGTGGAAGTACCGGTCGAGACGGGGCCGGCCGGCCGGGTCGACGGCGCCTACGGCGACCGTCCTCGGCTTCAGCGACTGTGGGGTCATGGGGCGTTCTCCCAAGGTTCACAGGGACACCCGGCCGTTGCACTGGGCTTCGGCGGGATTTGGGAAGGTGCCCGACCCGGGGGACGGCCCGAGACGAACGGGGGATTGCGAGGGGGGGTGCGTTGTCGGGTGCGGGTGCGTGGGGCTTCTCGCGCAGTTCCCCGCGCCCCTAAAAGCCCAGGCCCTGCGGGCCTCCAAAAGCATGGGGCGCAGCCCCTGCTTTTCAGGGGCGCGGGGAACTGCGCGAGCAGTCACGTACCACCCGCACCCGCCCACGAACCGATCCACCCGAGCTCATAGGCGCCCGGCGGCCAAACTACGCCGTACCGGTCAGATGTTCCGGCCGTACCGGCGTCCTGTTCAACTCCAGCCCCGTCGCGGAGCGAATCGCCGCGAGCACGGCCGGAGTCGATGACAGGGTCGGGGCCTCGCCCACCCCACGCAACCCGTACGGCGCGTGGTCGTCGGCGAGTTCGAGCACGTCGACGGGGATGGTCGGCGTGTCGAGGATCGTGGGGATGAGGTAGTCCGTGAAGGACGGATTGCGCACCTTCGCGGTCTTCGGGTCGACGACGATCTCCTCCATCACCGCGATGCCCAGCCCCTGGGTCGTACCACCTTGGATCTGGCCCACCACGGACAGCGGGTTGAGCGCCTTGCCGACGTCCTGCGCACAGGCCAGTTCGACGACCTTGACCATGCCCAGCTCGGTGTCGACCTCGACGACCGCCCGGTGCGCGGCGAAGGAGTACTGGACATGTCCGAAGCCCTGGCCGGTCCGCAGGTCGAACGGCTCGGTGGGCCGGTGCCGCCACTCCGCCTCGACCTCGACGGCCTCGTCCCCGAGGACGTCCACCAGGTCGGCCAGGACCTCACCCGCGTCGGTGACGACCTTGCCGCCCTCCAGCAGCAACTCGGCCGTGGCCCAGGCGGGGTGGTACGTGCCGAACTTGCGGCGGCCCAGCTCCAGCACCTTCTCGCGGACCAGCTCGCAGCTGTTCCTGACGGCGCCGCCCGTGACGTACGTCTGGCGGGACGCGGAGGTCGAGCCGGCCGAACCCACCTGCGTGTCCGCGGGGTTGATGGTCACCTGGGCGACGCCCAGCTCCGTGCGGGCGATCTGCGCGTGGACGGTGATGCCGCCCTGGCCGACCTCCGCCATGGCCGTGTGGACGGTGGCGACGGGTTCGCCGCCGACGACCTCCATACGGACACGGGCGGTCGAGTAGTCGTCGAAGCCCTCGGAGAAGCCGACGTTCTTGATGCCGACCGCGTAGCCGACGCCCCGGACGACACCCTCGCCGTGCGTGGTGTTGGAGAGGCCGCCCGGCAGCTGTCGTACGTCGGCCGCCTCGCCCGCCGTGAGCCACTGCTGCTCGGGCGGCAGGGGCATCGCCTTGACGCGGCGCAGGAGTTCGGCGACCGGGGCCGGGGAGTCGACGGCCTGGCCGGTGGGCAGCAGGGTGCCCTGCTCCATGGCGTTGATCTGCCGCAGCTCCACCGGGTCCATGCCGAGCTTCGCCGCCAGCTTGTCCATCTGCGCCTCGTACGCGAAGCACGCCTGGACCGCGCCGAAGCCCCGCATCGCGCCGCAGGGCGGGTTGTTGGTGTAGAGGGCGAGGGCCTCGATGTCGACGTCCTCGATGACGTACGGGCCCGCGCCGAGCGACGCGGCGTTGCCGACGACGGCCGGGGAGGAGGAGGCGTAGGCGCCGCCGTCCAGGACGATACGGGCCTTGAGATGGGTGAGCTTGCCGTCCTTCGTCGCACCGTGCTCGTAGTGGAGCTTCGCGGGGTGACGGTGGACATGGCCGAAGAAGGACTCGAAGCGGTTGAAGACCATCTTGACGGGCTTGCCCGTGCGCAGGGCCAGCAGGCAGGCGTGGATCTGCATCGACAGGTCCTCGCGACCGCCGAAGGCACCGCCGACGCCGGCCAGCGTCATCCGGACCTTGTCCTCGGGCAGGCCGAGCACGGGGGCGATCTGGCGCAGGTCGGCATGCAGCCACTGGGTGGCGATGTAGAGGTCGACGCCGCCGTCCTCGGCGGGGACGGCGAGGCCGGACTCGGGGCCGAGGAAGGCCTGGTCCTGCATGCCGAAGACGTACTCGCCCTCGACGATCACGTCGGCGCGCTTGCGGGCCGCCGCCACATCGCCGCGGATGATCGGCTGGCGGTGCACGATGTTCGGGTGCGTGACGTGGGCGAAGTGGTGGTCGTCGCGGCCCTCGTGGACGAGGACGGCGTCCGGCGCGGTCGCGGAGGCCTCGTCGGTGATGACCGGCAGTTCGCGGTACTCCACCTTGATCTTGGCGGCGGCGCGGCGGGCGGTCTCCGGGTGGTCGGCGGCGACGATCGCGACGGGCTCGCCGTGGTGGCGGACCTTGCCGTGGGCGAGGACCGGGGTGTCCTGGAGCTCCAGGCCGTAGTTCCGTACGTCGGTCGGGAGGTCGTCGTACGTCATCACGGCGTACACGCCGGGCGTGGCGAGGGCCTCGGCGGTGTCGATGGAGACGATCTCGGCGTGGGCGACCGTGGAGCGCAGGATCTGGCCCCAGAGCATGTCCTCGTGCCACATGTCGGAGGAGTACGCGAACTCGCCGGTGACCTTGAGGGTGCCGTCCGGGCGGAGGGTGGACTCGCCGATGCCGCCCTTGGTGCGGGAGCCCTGGGTGAGGGTGGTGGGCAGGCCGTTGGTTCCCATGGTTCAGACCCCTTCGGACTGCCGGGCGGCCGCGAGCCGGACCGCGTCCATGATCGTCTCGTAGCCGGTGCAGCGGCACAGGTTGCCCGACAGCGCCTCGCGGATGTCCGCGTCGCTCGGGTTCGGGGTGCGTTCCAGCATCTCGTCGGCCGCGACCAGCAGACCCGGGGTGCAGAAGCCGCATTGGACGGCCCCGGCGTCGATGAACGCCTGCTGGATGGGGGACAGTTCTCCGCCCTCGCCGGTCTGCGAGTCGGTGCCCCCGGCAGCCCACCGCTGGGCCTCGTCGAGCGAAGTACCGCCCTTCGTGGGCGAACCGCAGGCACGGGACGCGCAACCGCCGTGCTCGGCCCGCTGCTTGGCGAAGTCCGCCAGTCCCTCCACCGTGACGACCTCGCGGCCCTCCACCTGTCCGGCGGCCACCAGACACGAACACACCGGGACGCCGTCGAGGCGGACCGTGCAGGAGCCGCACTCGCCCTGCTCACAGGCGTTCTTGGAGCCGGGCAGGCCCATCCGCTCCCGCAGCACGTACAGCAGGGACTCGCCCTCCCACACGTCGTCGGCTTCCTGCGGACGGCCGTTGACCGTGAAACTGACGCGCATTACGCGACTCCCTCCGTGCGGGCGGCGGTGCCGCGGTACGACTCCCAGGTCCACATCAGCGTGCGGCGGGCCATGACGCCGACCGCGTGACGGCGGTAGCTCGCGGTGCCGCGGACGTCGTCGATCGGGTTGCAGGCGCCGGCGCACAGGTCCGCGAACTGCTTGGCGACCGACGGGGTGATGATCCGGCCGTTGTCCCAGAAGCCGCCCTCGTCGAGCGCCGCGTTCAGGAACTCCTCGGCGGCCTTGGCCCGGACGGGTGTGGGCGCGGCCGAGCCGATGCCGGTGCGGACGGTACGCGTGGACGGGTGCAGGGCCAGTCCGAAGGCGCAGACCGCGATGACCATGGCGTTGCGGGTGCCGACCTTCGAGTACTGCTGCGGTCCGTCGGCCTTGTCGATGTGCACCGCGCGGATCAGCTCGTCCGGCGCGAGGGCGTTGCGCTTGACGCCGGTGTAGAAGTCGTCGATGGGGATGAGCCGGGAGCCCCGTACGGACTCGGCCTCGACCTGGGCGCCCGCCGCGAGGAGGGCGGGGTGGGCGTCACCGGCCGGGGAGGCGGTGCCGAGGTTGCCGCCGACACCGCCGCGGTTGCGGATCTGCGGGGAGGCCACCGTGTGCGAGGCCAGGGCGAGGCCGGGCAGCTCGGTACGGAGGTTCTCCATGATCCGGGTGTACGGCACGGACGCGCCGAGGCGGACCGTCTCCTCGCCGACCTCCCACTCGGAGAGTTCGCCGACGCGGTTCAGGTCGAGCAGGTACTCGGGCCGACGGTGGTCGAAGTTGATCTCGACCATCACGTCGGTGCCGCCGGCGATCGGCACAGCGGTGGGGTGCTCGGCCTTCGCGGCGAGCGCCTCCTCCCAGCTGGCGGGGCGAAGGAAGTCCATGGACCGGCTCTCTTCTTCGTCTCGGATCGTTCTGTTCAAGCCAGATCGTGTGCGGCGGGCCCGGCTCGTTCATGTGCTGTTCATGTGTTCCGGACCTCAGTACACAACGCCCTCCCGCGCCCCGGTCAGTCACGGAAAACATGAAGGAGTTGGCTGGCCAGGGCCCGCATCTTGTAGATTCGTATGAACGGAGGCCCTCTGCAACCTCTTGGTATTCCCCTGGAAACATCCTTGTTCTCGACACAGGAACGGCGGCGACGAGAATGCGCCTGCGCGCACTGCTGGACACGGACGCGCTGGGTCTGCGGCTGCTCGGCGGCGGGGACGAGCTGGACCGCACCGTGCGCGGTGTGATGACCACCGACCTCAGAGACCCCAGCCGCTACCTCTCCGGCGGCGAGCTGGTCCTCACGGGCCTCGCCTGGCGCCGCGACGCCGCCGACTCCGAGCCCTTCGTACGGCTCCTGGTGGCCGCCGGGGTCACCGCGCTGGCCGCCGGGGAGGCCGAGCTGGGCGACATCCCCGAGGACCTCGTCGTGGCCTGCGCCCGCCACCGGCTGCCGCTCTTCGCGGTCAACGAGTCGGTGGCCTTCGCGACCATCACCGAGCACGTCGTACGGCAGGTCTCCGGCGAGCGCGCCGGGGACCTGGCGGCCGTGGTGGACCGGCACCGCCGGATGATGACCTCGGGCCCGGCGGGCGGCGGCCCGGACGTCGTCCTGGACCTGCTCGGCTCCGACCTGGACCTGCGCGCCTGGGTGCTCTCCCCCGCCGGCCGGCTCGTGGCGGGCCCCAAGGACGCCGGACCGGCCCTCCCCGCCGAGCTGTGCGCACAGCTGGCCGCCGAGCACCTGGCGGCGACGCGGACCGGGCGGCGCGGGCCGCACCGCGTGGCCGTCGGCACCACGACGTACTCGCTGTTCCCGATCACCAGCGCGGGCCGGGGCACGGACTCCGGCGGCGCCGCCCGCGACGTGCGCGACACCCTGCTGTCGGACTGGCTCCTCGCGGTCGAGGCCGACGCCGGGGACTGGCCCGCCGAACGGCTCGACCTGCTGCACGGCGTCACCCAACTGATCGCGGTCGAGCGCGACCGCCGCGACGCGGCCCGTACGGTACGGCGCCGGCTCGCTCAGGAGGTCCTGGAGCTGGTGCAGGCGGGGGCGGCCCCGGCCGAGATCGCGGCCCGGCTGCGGGTGGCCGCGCCGGTGCTGCTGCCCGGCCTCGGGGCGGCACCGCACTGGCAGGTCGTCGTGGCCCGGGTCGAGTGGGAGGGCGGCGAGGTCGACAGCGGTCCGGTCACCCAGGCGCTCCTGGAGGAGATCCTCGTCGACCCCCTGTCCACCGGCCCCGAGCCCTCCGACCGCATCGCCGTCGCCCACACGGGTGAGGAGGCCATCGCCCTGGTCCCCCTCCCGGCGGTCTCCTCCGAGCACGACGGCTCCGAGTCCGGCATCCACGCCGACGCCCTCCTCACGGCCGTACGCGGCCCGCTGAGCGCCGGCCTCGACGACGACGGACGGCTCACCCTGGGCGTCAGCGCGGCCGTGCACTCCGCCGAGGGGCTGCGCGGCGCTCTGGAGGAGGCCCGGCACGCCCGACGGGTGGCGGCGGCCCGCTCCGGCCGGGTGTGCGCGGCCGGGCACCAGGAGCTGGCCTCGCACGTCCTGCTGCTCCCCTTCGTCCCCGACGACGTGCGCCGCGCCTTCACGGCCCGGCTCCTCGACCCGCTGCGCGACTACGACCGTCGGCACCGCGCCGAGCTGATCCCCACCCTGGAGGCGTTCCTGGAGTGCGACGGCTCCTGGACGCGCTGCGCCGCCCGCCTCCATCTGCACGTCAACACGCTGCGGTACCGGGTGGGCCGCATCGAACAGTTGACGGGCCGGGACCTCTCCCGGCTCGAGGACAAGCTGGACTTCTTCCTGGCCCTGCGCATGAGCTGAGCCCAGGGGGTGGTGGACGAAGATCAAGTGCGCCGTCCGCACCCCATGACTTTGTGAATTCCTTCACCCACCCCCTTGGCCGGGCCCCGGGATTCGTGCTGAGATGCCGCCACCACTCAAAGCTCAAGGGCGTGCTCGGGGAGGGCAACGTGGCGCATACCGCCATGTCTGGTGACGGAACGACAGCCGGTGACGATCCACTCCAGACCGCGGTATGGCGGCTGCGCTCACGCGCCTGCTGGGTCGACGCGGCCGCCCTGATCGAACCCGACGGTCCACAGGCCTCGCTCCAGCGCACCGCGCTGCTCGTCGAGCGCTGTCTCTACACCGAGCAGGGCTGGGAGGAAGCCGAGGACGCGCTGCGCACCGCCGAGGCGCAGGCCCGCACCGACGACGAGCGCGGCGCGGCGGCCTGCGAGCGCGGCCAACTGGCGTACGCGGCCACGCTGCTCGGGGTGCGGGACCGCTCCGACGAGGCGCGGGCCGCGCTCGGCCGGGCGGCGGCGCTGATCGCGCCCGGCGCGGCCGGGCGGCCTCTGCTCGACTTCCGCCGGGGCCTCATCGCCGAGAACCTCGCCCGTTCCCCGCAGGCCGCGCGTGCCGCCTACCGCCGGGCCCATGCCGGCGCCACCGCCCATGACGACCTGCTCCTGCAGTCCTTCACCTGGCGTCATCTCGCCGGGCTCGCGCTGCGGGAGGGCGAGTTGGCCGAAGCGCGGCACGGCTTCGCCGAATCCCTGCGCATCCGGGAGGAGTTGGGCTACCTGGTGGGCACCGCCCCGGCGCTCGTCTCCCTCGCCGAGACGGAGTCCGAACCGGAGGCGTCGCGGCTGCGGGAGGAGGCGGGGCGGTTGTTCCGACTGCTGGGTGGTGTGCCGACGTGGTTGGCGCGGCAGCTGGCCCCACCGCCGGCGGCGACGGCGTGATGGCGTGATGGCTTGACGGCGCCTCAGGGCTCGGGGGTGCGGGTGCTTCGGCGGGTGCGGGTGCGTGGGGGCTGGTCGCGCAGTTCCCCGCGCCCCTGAAAAGCAGGGGCTGCGCCCCGTGCTTTTCAGGCCCGCAGGGCCTGGGTTTTCAGGGGCGCGGGGAACTGCGCGAGCAACCACGAACCACCCGCACCCGCACCCGCCGACGAACCCTCAGCCCCCCACCCCGAAATGCCGCTCCACCAGACAGCACGCCGCCTCCAGATCCCCCGCCACCAACGCGTCCAACAATGCGATGTGCTCCGCGGCGTCAGCCATCAGCTCCACCCGGCCCCCGCTGCCGGACGCACCCACCGGGCCGCCCCCCAACGGCAGTTGGGTCCGCCGGTGGAGGTCGTCCGTGATCTGCAGCAGCTGCTCGTTGCCGGACAGCCCCAGCACCCCCCGGTGGAAGGCCCGGTCCGCCTCCCCGTACGTCGCACGGCACCCGGAGGACGCC
The DNA here is from genome assembly GCF_036322545.1 of Streptomyces sp. SP18BB07. Classification (NCBI taxonomy): domain Bacteria; kingdom Bacillati; phylum Actinomycetota; class Actinomycetes; order Kitasatosporales; family Streptomycetaceae; genus Streptomyces; species Streptomyces sp. SP18BB07. Next base: position 90,251 of record NZ_JAQYWT010000350.1, on the reverse strand, counting down.
GCCCGCGCCGTCTCGTCGGCGAGGGGCCGCAGCTCGCCCCAGCGGCCCCCCGGCAGCGTCCGCGCGAGCCTCATGATCACCGGCACCTGGAGCAGCGCCCGTACCTCCGCCAGCTCGGCCAGTTCCCGGGCGCCCCGTCGTACGACTCGGAAGCCCCGGTTGGGCACGACCTCGACCGCGCCCTCGATGGCCAGTTGCTGCATCGCCTCGCGGACGGGCGTCGCGGAGACCCCGAACCGCTCACCCAGCGCGGGCGCCGAGTACACCTCGCCCGGCGTCAGCTCCCCACCGGCGAGCGCGGCCCGCAGCGCGTCGAGGATCTGCCCGCGCACGGAGGCGCGCTGGACGACAGGACGCCCCTGGGCACGCGGCAGCGGGATCGGGATCGGGACCTCGCTGTGCGTGTGCTCACCCCGGGCCGCGTCGGCGGGGGACCCGGTGTCGCCGCGGCGCGCGGCCGCGGTGCCGTCCGCCGCGATGCCCCGCTCCCGGTCGACGTCCGCGACCCCGGGCTGCGCGGGCACGCGATAGGCAGACGCCGGACGCGCGGTGGCGGGGTCCGGCGCGCTCATGGCCGTGGCCTCGCGCGGGCGCGGTCCGGCCTGCTCCACGGGTCCTCCTCCGAGGCGAGTCGAGTGTCGAACGGGTCGAGTAGCGCGGCCGACGGGGTACATGGGGGCGGTTAGGTCACTACTCGGGTTGTTACCGGTCGTAAAGCACCATAGGCGCACATGCCCTCAGTTCAAACCTCGACCACCTCGGGTAAGGTAAGCCTTACTTGGCAGCGACGGCGAAACGGCGGTCTCCGTATGCCCCGGACAGCACCGGCACCGGCACCCACTTCACGCAGGTCGCCCGTGGCGGCGTCGTACGCGCGCCTCACCGAGGTCCTGCCAGTGATGAGCGTGACAGAACTCTCCCCCACGGATCCCCTGCCCGATGGTGAGGGGTGGGTCTCCGCGGCCGGGCTCGCGGCGGCGGGGGCCGAGCTCGACGCGTTCCTGGCGTGGGACGAGGCGCAGATACTGCGGGACCACGGCCGGAAGGGCCGCCCGGACGTGGTGGCGACCTTCGGACTGCACCGCTACTCCTGGTACGCCTGTCTGCTCTTCACGGTCCCCTGGTTCCTCCAGCGCCGGGTGCCGCGCTTCCCCGCCGAGCACGTGGCGTTCCAGCGCGAGCAGAGCCGGCTGGCGGTGCGTGGGGAAACGTTCAGCTGCCTGCCGGACGATCCGGCGGCCGGCGAACCCGGTGCCCGTGTGGTGGCGGACGAGGAGGCTTTGCGGGCCGAGGTCCGCGCCGCGTTCGCCGAGCACATAGAGCCGGTGCTGGGCGGCTTCGGCCCGCGGATGCGGCGGCGCGGACGCGCGCTGTGGGGCATGGCGACCGACGAGATCGTCGAGGGCATCTGGTACATCGCCGAACTCCTGGGCCCCGACGAGCAGGAGCGCTGCCGACGCGAGCTGGAACTGCTGCTCCCGGGCGCGACCCGGCCGTACGTGGGCACGGCGGGCTTCCGTGAACTGACCGGCCCCGGCGGCGAGTCGCTGCCCACCCGGGACCGGGCGAGCTGCTGCATGTTCTACACGCTGGCCCCGGAGGACACCTGCGTCACCTGCCCGCGCACGTGCGAGACGGAGCGGATCTCCAAACTCACGGCCGCCGCCACGGGTTGACGGCCCCTCATCGTCGTCGGGACGCCCGGGCGTCGGACGACCCCCCGGCGATCGCCCGCGGCATGTGCCGTAAGATCCACTCCGGGTGGGAGCCTCGTTGGGTTACAGGTGGTTCACAAATTCCTCACTTGTCGCAGGAACTTTCCGTGGAACCACTCGAACGGGTAATCTCACTCGCACTCAACTCCCGTCCCTCGCGCGGTAGTTCGAGCAGAATGCCGCCTGGCGTCACTCATTGCACTTCTTTGGCGGTCTCTTGCCCCGAAACCCCCTGAGGGCCGCGAGGATTGGGCCACTATGGCGGGCGTTACGCCCTATCCCAATGCAAGGGACCCCTGATGAGATTGACCGACATATCGCTGAACTGGCTGCTTCCGGGCGCCGTACTGCTCCTGGGCATGCTGGCGGCGGTTGCGGTGCTCGCGCGCGGCAAGCGCTCCGGGGAGCACGCGAAGACTGAGGATTCGTGGGAACGCAACGAGGAGCGCCGCAGGCGCAAGGAGGCCCTCTACGGCACCTTCTCCTACATCCTCCTCTTCTGCTGTGCCGCGGTCGCCGCCGCGCTCTCCTTCCGCGGCCTGGTCGGCTTCGGTGAGCAGAACCTGGGCCTGACCGACGGGTGGCAGTACCTGGTCCCGTTCGGCCTGGACGGCGCCGCCATGTTCTGCTCGGTCCTCGCGGTGCGCGAGGCCAGCCACGGTGACGCGGCCCTCGGCTCCCGCATACTCGTGTGGACGTTCGCCGGTGCGGCGGCCTGGTTCAACTGGGTGCACGCGCCCAGGGGCCTCGGCCACGACGGCGCCCCGCAGTTCTTCGCCGGCATGTCCCTGTCCGCCGCGGTGCTCTTCGACCGCGCTCTGAAGCAGACCCGCCGGGCCGCGCTGCGCGAGCAGGGCCTCGTGCCGCGTCCGTTGCCGCAGATCCGGGTGGTCCGCTGGCTGCGGGCCCCGCGTGAGACGTACAGGGCCTGGTCGCTGATGCTCCTGGAGGGCGTGCGCAGCCTGGACGAGGCCGTGGACGAGGTGCGCGAGGACAAGCGGATGAAGGAGGAGAACCGCTCGCGCAAGCGCGAGCAGGAGCGTCTGGAGCGCGCCCACCTCAAGGCGATCAGCCGGGGCCACCGGGGTCTGCCCGGTCGTGGCGGCGGCGGTGGCGGTGGCGGACGCCAGGTCGACACCACCGTGGAGCGCGTGCCCGCGGCCCAGGTGGCCTCGGACTCCGCCATATCCACGCCCGAGCAACTGCCCGTGCGTACGCGTCCCTCCCTGCAGCCCGTCCGCAACGGCGCTGACAAGTCGATCACGGTCGACCTCACCGCGGAGGACGACACCATGGCCCTGCCACGGCTCGACTCCCTGGAGCGCAAGCTCAAGGACCTGGAGCAGCAGTTCGGCTGAGCGGTACGAGCCACACATCGGACAGGGGCGCGGCAGCGAGCCGCGCCCCTGTCCGTTGTCCGTCGCGGCGGCCCTAGGGGAAACACCCCCTAGGTCAGACCGCCGTCGAGGTCGAACCACACCGCCTTGCCCACGCCGTGCGCCCGTACCCCCCAGGCGTCGGCGAGGGACTGAACGAGGAGGAGACCGCGTCCGTTCGTGCTGTCGTCGGCCGGCTGCACCCTCGGCCTGGGCCTGCGTCCCACGAAGTCCCGTACCTCCACGTGCAGTCCGCGGGGCGAGACGGTGGCGGTCAGCACCGCGTCGTGGTCGGTGTGGATGATCGCGTTGGTGACCAGCTCGCTCGTCAGCAGCTCCGCTATCTCCGATCTTCCCGGGCGCCCCCATTGCCGCAACAGCTCCCGCAGCGCCCTGCGGGCCTCGGGCACCGCCCTCAGGTCGGCCCGCCCGAGTCTGTGCCTCAGCTGGTCGGCGCCGGCCTTGTCCGCCGCTTCACCGACCGCCCCCTCCGTCTCTGCCGAGGAGGCCCCGATCGCCGTGGGACCGCCCCCTCGTGCCTGCCTCTTCATGACCCCCGCCCACGCGCCGATGACGATTCCTTCCTGCTCGAACACGTACACGGGGATCCATGCCCCCGTCCGGATCGCGGCACTCATGTCGAATCGTCAACGACCGTCCGTACGCCTTCAAACGCACAGAGTCAAGCCAGCTGTCGGTACGTTGTGAGAGCGCTTCCCCTCTCGTGAAACCCCCGCACAGTCCTACGAACCCGACGCCCTGCCCTGCTCCGGGCAGCCCTGAACGGCCACGGCCGCCGGCCTCAACTGCCCATGCGGGGCTGCCGATCCGGACGTGTGCCCACGGGGCGCGACGGTCGTACGGGCGCCGTGTACCCCGGGCCGGGCGGAGCACTCGCCCCGATGATGTTGATTGGCCGGAATCGCGCGCCGGTACCGGCCAACTCACGGCCCGGTGCGGCTGATTGACGCCCCTCCCGCCCGCACGGTGGTCGCCGTCAGGCCTCCCACACGGCGGCGGCCGTACGGTCGTCCGCGTACCCCTTGACCCTGACCTGGGTGTCGGCGAGGAAGGCGGCGAGGCCGGGCGGTTCGGCGGCTCCCCAGCGGGCCGCCAGATGGTCGGCGAGCGGTGGCTCCCCGCGCAACGGTTCGGCCAGACCGCCGGTGCACAGCAGCAGGACGTCGTCCTCGCGGGCCACGGAGGCGCGGAACCGGAAGGGTTCGCGGGGCGGGGCCGAAGCGGGTTCGTACGGGCTCGGGGGTGTCGTGATGCCGAGGTCCATGGTCAGGCGGTCGCCGTCGGGGGTCTCGTGCGGCAGCGAGCCGAAGCCGACCACCGGGGCACCGGCCGTGTCGGCGACGCGGGGCTCTATGTCCTGCCACTCGCCGCCCCGCAGCCGGAACAGCCCTCCCGCGCCGACCCCGAAGAACACCCGCGTACGGCACCCGGGGTCGGCCGGGAGCAGCAGACAGCGCAGACTCGCTGTGTACTCCTCCGGGTCGAGCCCCTGTTCGACGGCGCTGGCGCGGAGCTTGCCGAGGCTGCGGTCGGTGAGGCGGTGCAGCCCCGACTTCAGATCGCCGCGCCGGGCGGCCCGGATGTCCTCCACCAGCCGCACATGGCTCAGTCCCACGGCCCGGCCGATCCAGCGGCACGCCTCCGCCGCCGCGCGGTGCGCGCCCGGGGTGGCGCGGGCGCCGGTCGCCATGGCCACCAGGACGAGTGCCTGTTCACCGAGGCCGAAGCGGGCGGTGAGGAGCGCGTCGCGGCGTGGCTCGCCCCGGTAGCGCGCGGAGTCCCCGCGCAGCGACGCGGCGCGCAGCGTGCACGCCCCGTAGCGTGCGCCGTCCAGCACCGTGTCCGCCATCAGGTCGCCCAGGTCCTCGGGGTCGGCCGGCGGCAGCGCGGTCGGCTCCGCGTCGTAGGTGGGCGGGCCGGACCCGACGTACTCGACCCGCGTCCGCCCGCTCTCGTCGACGAGCGACACCTCGTCGGCCTGGAGGGTGGGGAGGTCGAGCTGGGTGGCGGGCCGGGCGTCGGAGGGCTCCGAGGCGGGCCGGGGGGCCGGGGAGGGTGGCTGAGCGGGGACGGGAGTCTGCGCCCGGTGGGGGCTCCGGGCGGGCGTGCGGCGCCAGGGCGCGGCTGCGCGGAACCCCGGCGGCGTGGGCCCCGGCGGAAACGTCACGGGCCCCGACGGCTGAACACCCGGCGGCTCCCACGGCGCGGGCTGCGGAGTGAGCCCACTGAGCCGGGGGTCCCTGGCGGGCGGGGCACCCGAGGAGCCGCCCGGTTGACGCGGGACGGCCCCGAAGGGCGACCGCGCCCCGGACTCGCCGGACGGGGCGGCACCGCCGCGGGACGACCTACGCGGGTCGGCGTCGACGGAAGTGCCGGCATCGGGACTCGACAGCGGCCGCGGAGGAACAACGGGCGGCGCGGAATCGGCACCGGCACCGGCACCGGCACCGGCACCGGACGGCCTGCCCGGGCCGACATCGACAGGCGCGACCGGATCCGGGCTGGACCACGGGCGCGGAGGAAAAGCGGGCGGTGCGGAGTCGGCACCGGCGCCCGCACCGGACGGCCTGCCGGGGCCGACATCCACAGGCGAGACCGGATCCGGACTGGACCACGGACGCGGAGGAACACCGGGCGACACGGAACCTGGGCCCGACCCCGCGCCCGGACCGGCATCGACGGGCGACACGCGATCAGGGCTCGACGGCGGACGCGGCGGAACAGCGGGCGGTGCGGGCGCGGGGTCGGGAGGGGCGGCCGGGCGTGCACCTTGGTCGCCCTGGTGCCCTTGCTCGTCGCGTCCGGCCGGGTCGTCCGGTGAACTCCGGGGCGGCACCCGGTCCGAGGAGGCCCCAGGCGAGCCCTGCGGTGGCACCCGGTCCGAGAGGGCACCCGGAGTGCCCGAGGCGTGGCCCGCATCGTGCGGAGCCGTGCGCGGCCCGCCCGGTGGCCTCGGGGGCTCCGGTGGTGTCGTGTTCGGGGTCCCGTCCCTCACCGTGTTCGCCGCCGAGGCGAAGCGGTCGTCGAGGGAATCGGCCGCCACCGAGGGGCCCGTGTCCCCGCTCGCGTCGTCGTACAACTGCCGCCACCAGTCGTCCTCGTGACCGGTCGGCCTCTCCCCCTGCTGGCTCATGCCCCTAATTGTCCACTTCGGGAGCCGTATGAAAACGGGGCATCCGGAAAATCGGCCCGCGGAGCCGATGCCCCGTCGGCGTGTCGGACTACATGCCGAACTCCGGTGCGAGGCAAGGGAGTCGAGAGGAGGGCGGGAGATGAGGGAAATGCGGGGGATCGGGAATTATGGGAGGTGAGGGCGTCGAGGCCGGGGCGCCCGGCGTGCGCGCCGCCTGGTACGTCGCTCGGGGACCGCCGAGCGGTGCCACCCCCCACAAGAGAAACCGCCCGGCGGCGCCGGAGCGACCGGGGCGCGGTGCGGGCGCGCGGGCCGGTCGGCCCGAGTGTGCGGCATGTATCTGGGATTCCGCTGTGCGACCCCGCCTGCCCGTGGGAGACGCGGTGCGGTGATGATGGGCCAACGCGGAAGTGCGCCGAGGAGGCGCGGCAAGTGAGGGGCGGCGTCGCCGGATGCTGGGAGCGATCGGTCTCGACGAGACGCACGAGTCGGCGTACCGGGCCCTGGTGTCCGTGGGCGCCGCCGACGTACCGGACCTGGCGCGCCGGCTCACGCTCGGGGAGCACGACACCGAGCGCGCGCTGCGCAGGCTGGAGCGGCACGGTCTCGCCGCCCAGTCCTCCGCGCGCCCCGGCCGCTGGGTCGCCGCACCCCCCGGGGTGGCCCTGGGCGCCCTGCTCACCCAGCAGCGGCACGAGCTGGAGAAGGCCGAACTGACGGCGGCGCTGCTCGCCGAGGAGTACCGGGCGAGCGCGGCCGAGCCCGCCGCGCACGACCTGGTCGAGGTGGTGATCGGCTCGGCCGCGATAGCGCAGCGCTTCCTGCAGCTCCAGCTCGGCGCCACCGAGGAGGTCTGCGCCATGGTCACCGGCGCCCCCATCGCGGTCTCCGGGCCGGAGAACAACCCCGCCGAGGAGCAGGCGACCGGTCGCGGCGTCGGTTACCGCGTGGTGGTCGAACGGGCCGTCCTGGACGAGGACGCCGGCCTCACCGAGCTGTCCGCCGCGCTGGGCCGGGAGGAGCGGGTGCGGGTCATGGACGAGGTGCCCACGAAGCTCGTCATCGCCGACCGGACGCTGGCCATGGTCCCCCTCACCACGCACACCGCCGAGCCCGCCGCGCTGGTCGTCCACGCGAGCGGGCTGCTGGAGCTGCTGTCGGGCCTGTTCGAGTCGGTCTGGCGGCAGGCCCTCCCGCTGCGCCTGAGCTCCGGCCGGGTCACGGAGGACATCCCGGACGCCCCCGACGACACCGATCTGGAGATCCTCTCCCTGCTGCTGGCCGGCATGACCGACGCGAGCGTCGCCAAGCAGCTGGACCTGGGCCTGCGGACCGTACAGCGCCGGGTGAAGCGCCTGATGGAGCTCGCCGGGGTGACGACCCGGCTGCAGCTGGGCTGGCACGCGTACGAGCGGGCCTGGGTGACCCGGGACTGACCTCACTGACCTGCGCCCCCTCTCGCGGTCCGGCACCCTGGGCAGATGGGAGCGTGGGAACTCCTGCTGGTCGGGGTCGTACTGCTGCTCGGCCTGTGCGGAGTGCTGGTGCCTGGTGTTCCGGGGTCCTGGCTCGTGTGGGCCGGGGTCATGTGGTGGGCGCTGGAGGAGCCGCGGCCCATCGCCTGGTGGGTGCTGGTGGGCGCCACCCTCGTGCTGCTGCTGTCCCGGGCGGTCCGCTGGACTCTGCCGCCCCGGCGCCTGGCGGAGAGCGGTGCCACCCCGCGCATGGGCGTGTACGCCGGGGCCGGGGCCTTCCTCGGTTTCCTGCTGCTCCCGGTCCTCGGCGCGATCCCCGGCTTCGTCGGCGGTATCTACCTCTCCGAACGGCTCCGCCTGGGCCACGCCGGCGCGGCGAAGGCGGCGACGCGCACGGCGATGCGCTCGGGCGGTTCGAGCGTCCTGGCGGAACTCTTCGCCTGCCTGCTGGTGACGGGGGCGTGGGTGGGCGTGGTGTTCGGCGGCTGAGCCGGCGCGTCCACCCATGCTCGCCGGTGCACGAGGGCGGATCGCGGACAGCGGATGGCGGATGGCGGAGGTCGAGGGTTACGGCGTGGTCGCGTCGACGCGGGCCGCGAGGCCGTCGAGCAGGGTGGTCAGCCCGAACCGGTACAGCGAGGTGGGCGAGAGGTCGGCCTCGGGCGCGAGGTCGGCGAAATGGGGGAGACGGCCCTGGGCCAACAGGGCGGTCATGCGGTCGCGCTGGGCGTGCATCCACTGCTCCCCGGTGATGCCGCTGGCCCGGGTGGCTCGTGCCTCGGGTTCCGTGTCGACCGCCTGTCCCCGGACGTATCCGAAGAGGGTGACGGCCGCGTGCATACGCGTGTCGGCGTCCAGCCCGAGGCCGTCCAGGGCGGCCAGGGCCCAGTCGATGTGCCGCATGCCGTGCGGTACGAGCAGGGGTCGGCTGAGGTTGAGGGAGGCGGCCAGCCACGGATGTGCCCGGTAGAGGCGCCACTGGATCGCCGCGGACAGTTCGAGGCCTGCCCGCCAGTCCTCCGGGGGCCGCGCCGGCAGAGGCTCGCTCGCGAAGGCCGCGTCCACCATCAGGGCGATCAACTGTTCCTTGTTCACCACGTGCCGGTAGAGCGACATGGTCGGCATGCCGAGTTCCGCGGCGACCCGGCGCATGGTGAGACCGGCCGTTCCCTCGGCGTCGGCGAGGGTCACGGCGGCCCGGACGACGCGGGCGCGGACGGCCGGGTCGTCGGAGGGCGGCCTGCCCTGTCGTACCCGTGGGACCGTGTCGGCGACCACGGTACCGACCCCCGGGACGGCTCTCACCAGGCCCTCTTGCCGTAGCGCGGCCAGCGCCTTGGTGGCGGTGGCCATGGCCACGCCCCACCGCTGGGTGATCGCCCGGGTGGACGGCACGCGGTCGCCGGGAGCGAGTTCTCCGGTGGCGATGCGGTGGCGCAGTTCTCCCGCGATCCGCGCGTACGGGGCCTCGGACACGGCTGACCTCTCCTCACATGGCTGTCGGACCATAGTGCACTAGTACACCCGGGCCTCATAGCACTAGTGCACTTTCCCTTGAAGAGCACTTCAGTGCGTGCCCCGAGCTTCGTACGTTGTACTCATGACGACGAACAAGACGGTTCTCATCTCCGGCGCCGGTGTCGCCGGTCTGGCGCTCGCCCACTGGCTGGACCACCACGGCTTCCGCGCCACCCTGGTCGAACGCGCCCCGTACGTGCGGCACGGTGGCTACGCCGTGGACTTCCGCGGTGAGGCGCTCGACGTACTGAACCGGATGGGCCTGCTGGAGCCGGTGCGGGCCCTGGACACCGCGATGGGCGACGCGGCGATGGTGGACGCCGAGGGCCGGCGATACGCCACCCTGCCGGCCGCGGTCTTCGCGGGTGACCTGGAGGTTCCCAAGGGAGAACTGACCCGGCTGCTGCACGCGGCCGCGCGGGGCGCGGAGTACCTCTTCGACGACTCGATCCGCTCGGTGGAGCAGGACGCCGACGGTGTGGACGTCACCTTCGAGAACGGGCCGCCGCGCCGCTTCGACCTGCTGGTCGGCGCCGACGGACCGCACTCGCGGACCCGGGCAGTGGTCTTCGGACCCGAGGAACGCTTCCTGCGTTCGCTGGGCATCCACACCGCGATCTTCAGCCTGCCGAACCATCTGGGGCTGGACCACACGGGGCAGCTCTACGTCTCCCCCGGCAAAGCGGCCAACGTATTCGCCGGCGACGTACGGGGCCGGGCCCGGGCGGCTCTGCACTTCGCCGCCGAGGAACTCGCCCCCGGCCGTCACGACATGGCCGAGCAGCGGCGTATCGTCGCCGAACGTTTCGCCGGGGAGGGGTGGGAGATCCCACGGCTGCTGACGGAGATGCGGGCGGCCGAGGACTTCTGGTTCGACGTCAACGCGCAGGTGGTGATGGACACCTGGGTCGACGACCGGGTCGCGCTGCTCGGTGACGCCGGTTACTGCGCGGCCCCCACCTCGGGACGCGGCACGTCGCAGGCGCTGATCGGCGCCTACGTCCTGGCCGGTGAACTGGCCCGGGCCCGCGGCGACCACCGGGCGGCCTTCCCGGCCTACGAGAACGCGATGCGGCCCCTCGTCGCCGAGCACCAGGCCGTGGGACGTGCGGGCGCGGAGCGGTTCTTCCTGCCCGCCCCCACCCAGGAGGTGCTGGACATGCTCGCCGCGAACGCCCCGGAGAGAACCCGCCCGGAGGTGGTCCGCCTCCCCGACTACGACGACACCTCGTACTGACCGCCCGCGCTCTCACACCGTCGGCCGTGTCGGCTGGAGTACGCCCTCCAGACCGAGGAGGAGGCGTTTGCGGTCGAGGCCGCCGGCGTATCCGGTGAGGGTGCCGTCCGCGCCGATCACCCGGTGGCAGGGGCGGACGATGAGGAGGGGGTTCGCGCCGATCGCGCCGCCCACGGCCCGGACGGCGGCGCGCGGCGCGCCGATCCGGGCGGCGACGGCGCCGTACGTGATGGTCGCGCCGTACGGGACGTCGTCGAGCGCGGCCCAGACCCGCCGCCGGAAGTCGGTGCCCTCGCCGCGCAACTCCAGCCTGAATTCCGTGAGTTCACCGGCGAAGTAGGCGGCGAGCTGTTCCTCGGCCGCCCGGAAGGGGGCCGGGTCGCGCAGCCAGCCCGGCAGCGGGACCCTGCCGCCCTTCTGCTCCGGCACGGAGAGGGAGGTGAGGGCGCCGAACTCGTCGGCGGTGAGGAGGAGTTGCCCGACGGGGCTGTCGACGACGGTGTAGTACGTCCGCTGCTCGGTGCTCACGACTGAACTCCCTGATCCTGTGTCTGAAGATGTCGAAGGGCGTACGACCGCCAGGGCCGCCAGGCGTCCGGCACGGTCTCGCCCGGGGGTGCCACGTCCGGGTCGCCGAGGGCGCGGGTGCGGATCTCGGCGACGGTGCGGGCGTCCAGACCCGGCAGCGCGAGCAGGGCCGCCTCGGTGGCGTCCCGGTCCGCGCCGACGTCGAGGCGGCAGGTGCCGTCGGCGAGGGCCGTGGCGAGGGTGCCGAGCGGGCCGTCCGCGTCGGCCAGCGCGGCGGGTTCGGGGAACAGGTGCGTGAGCGTCCCCTGCGGGGCGTCCAGCGTCTTGCCGTACGCCTGTACGAGCCGCGCCGCCTCCGCGCGCCCGACGAGCGCCCGTACGGCGAACTCCTCCGGGTCGGCCGTGCCCGGCGAGCGCAGCCCCGGCCTGGCGGCGACGAGCGGGGCGAGCCGGGGGTCCTGACCAAGGCGCTCGTCCACGGCGTACGGATCGGCGTCCAGGTCGAACAGCCGCCGCAGCCGCTGCACGGCGGTGGTGAGGTCCCGGAGGTCGGTGAGGTGGAGCCGGGCGTCGAGCCAGCCGCCGCAGCGGTCGGCGGGGCGGCCTCCGGGTCGCTCGTCGACCTCGGTGATTCCGGTGCCGTACGGAAGGCGGAGGGTGCGCCGGTGGGTGCGGTGGCCGCGTTCGCCGGTGACCTCCTCCACGCCGGTGACGGCCTCGGCGGCCAGGACGTCGAAGAGGGCGGTGGACCGGTACGGGCCCCGATACGCGAGCCGGAGCGGGATCCCGGCCGTGCGCGCCCCGGCGGACCGCCGGGGCGCGCCGGCGCGCAGAGCGCTCGGTGTCATGGCGTACACCGCACGGATCGTGTCGTTGAACTGGCGCACGCTGGCGAAGCCGGACGCGAAGGCGATCTCGGTGACCGGGAGAGCGGTGGTGCGCAGCAGGACGCGGGCGGTGTGCGCGCGCTGGGCGCGGGCCAGGGCGACGGGTCCGGCGCCGACCTCGGCGGTGAGCTGCCGCTGGACCTGGCGCGCGCTGTACCCGAGCCGTACCGCAAGCCCGGCGACGCCCTCCCGGTCGACGACCCCGTCCCCGATGAGCCGCATGGCACGGCCCACGGAGTCCGCGCGCACGTTCCACTCGGCCGAGCCGGGCACGGCGTCGGGCCGGCACCGCCGGCAGGCCCGGAACCCGTCGCCCTGGGCGGCGGCCGCGGTGGCGTAGAAGCGGACGTTCTCCCGTTTCGGCGTCACCGCCGGGCAGCTCGGCCGGCAATAGATCCCGGTCGTCTCGACGGCGAAGAAGAACTCCCCGTCGAACCGGCCGTCCCTGCTCCGCACCGCCTCGTACCTGGTGTCCTCGTCCCCCATGCCGTCCTTGATGCCGTCCTCCATGCCGTCCTTCATGTCCTCAAGTGTCGACGACGCGGAGGCGGCGGGCTGGCGGTATTCGGACACGGGACTGCGCCCCCTGAGAGGCAGGGGGCGCAGCCCCTGCCTCTCAGGGGCGCGGGGAACTGTGCGACAAGCCCCCACTCACCCGCGCCGGGAACTCACCGCAAACCACCCCGCTTCGCCTCCATCGCCGCGCGCCCCTGCGCGCCCCGCCGCTTCCACTCCTTCCGGATCTCCGCCCGCAGCCGCGCGTCGCTCTTCGCGACGATCCGCTGGTTCTCGCGGAGCAGCTTGCGGTAGCTGTCGAGCCGCCGCTCGGGCAGTTCGCCGGACTCGACCGCGCCGAGGACCGCGCAACCGGGCTCGGCGACGTGCGCGCAGTCGTGGAAGCGGCAGTCCGCGGCCAGTTCCTCGATCTCGGCGAAGACCTGCCCGACCCCGGTCTCCGCGTCCCAGAGGCCGACGCCGCGCAGCCCGGGTGTGTCGATGAGGACTCCGCCGCCGGGCAGGGCAAGGAGGTTGCGGGTGGTCGTGGTGTGCCGTCCCTTGCCGTCCACGTCGCGGGTGGCCTGCACGTCCATGACGTCGTCGCCCAGCAGCGCGTTGGCGAGGGTCGACTTGCCGGCGCCGGACTGCCCGAGCAGGACGGAGGTGCCGCCGGCGAGCACCGCGGCGAGGACGTCGAGGCCCTCGCCGGTGGTGGAGCTGACCGTCAGCACGGGAACGCCGGGCGCCACGGTCTCCACGTCCTGCACGAGATACCCCAGGGTGGCGGCGTCCGGCACGAGGTCGGCCTTGGAGAGCACGACCACCGGCTGGGCCCCGGACTCCCAGGCCAGCGCGAGGAACCGTTCGACGCGGCCGAGGTCGAGTTCCACGGCGAGCGAGACCGCGACGACCGCGTGGTCGACGTTGGCGGCGAGGATCTGCCCCTCGGCGCGCTTGGAGGAGGTGGAGCGGACGAAGGCGCTGCGGCGGGGCAGGTACGTGCGGACGTAGCGGGGGTCGCCCGCGGGTTCCACGGCGACCCAGTCGCCCGTGCAGACGACCCGCATGGGGTCGTGGGGGGTGACGAACGCGGTGTCGGCCCGCAGCAGGCCGTCGGCGGTGACGACGTCGCACTGCCCGCGGTCGACCCGCACGACCCGCCCGGCGAGCAGGCCCTCGGCGGTGTACGGGGCGAAGGCGTCCGCCCAGGAGTCGTCCCAGCCGAACGGCACGAGGGGATGCGAGGAGAACGGGGACGAGCCCGGAAGAGAGGACGAGCCAGAGAAAGAGGAGAGAGACAAGGGGTGACCCTTCACAGGGGTGGCCCCGGCACCGCGTCCACGGATGTGGGAGGAAGAGAGAAGTCAGCCGGTGACCACGGAGGTGGACTGGATGGTTTCCTGGATGCGGGCAGCGCCCATCGCAATGACAGCCATCGGTCGACACCTCCTGTCTCACTCGTCGTCGTCGGCGACGGCGGCCTGAACGGCCGCCGTGCTCGGTGATCTCACCCTAGCGGGGGCCCGAGGGCCCCCGTCAACCGATTTGGCGCGGCGCTCCCCGCGCCGCGCGCTCAGTCCGCCCGGTCGCACTTCTTCCCGTTGAGCGTGAAGTCCACGGGTACGGGGTTGTCGTAGCCCTCCCAGATGCCGAGGAAGCCCACGCCGAAGGTGCCGCCTGCCGCGACGGTCTTGTTGTAGTCGGCGGAGGTGGCGACGACCTTCGAGCCCTCCTGGTCGAAGGTGCCGTCCCACATCTGGGTGACGCGCTGGTCCGCCGGGTAGGTCCAGGCGATGTGCCAGCCGTCGAGGGCCTTGGTGGAGGTGACGGTGACGGCGCCCTGGAAGCCGCCGGGCCATTCGTTGACGACCTGGTAGCGGACGTGGCAGGTGGCGTCGGACGACTTGCCCGGGTCGACCGGCTGGTGGGTGACGCGGGCGGGCGTCGAGGCGTCGCCCTGGGGTTCCTCGTTGCTGTTGCCGCCCTTGCCCTTGTCCTTCTTGTCGCTCTCGTCGTCCTCGTCGCCCGAACCGGCCTCCTCCGGCCGCGACGTGCTCTGCAGCTCGGACGATTCGCCGCCGGACGGGGCCCCGGTCACCGGGAACCTCGGGTCCTGCTGCACCACCGCCGATTCCCCGGCGGACGAGCCCTCCACGACCGGCTCGTCGTCGCCGAACGGCATGAGGGAGACGGCGAGCGCCAGGACGGAGACGAGGCCGGCTCCGGCGAGCAGCCCGTTCCGGCTGAACCGGGGCCTCGGTTCCCTGCCCGGGGAGAAGCCCCGGTCGGTGCCGGTGGAGTCCGCGCGCCCGGGGAGCAGTCCGGCCTCGGCCGCGCGGCGGCGGCGTTCCAGATAGGCGAGGCCGCTCCAGCCGATCACGCCGCTGGCGAGTGCGGCGGGCAGTCCGCCGCCGTGCAGACCGAGGCAGGCCGCGGCCTCGGCGCACTGCACACACGTGGCGAGGTGGCGGGACAGGTCGTCGGGGGTGTCGGTGCCGGGCGAGCGGGTCACCGCGTCCAGCAGCCGGGCGTAGGTGCGGCAGTCGGCGTGCAGCGGCGCGTCGAGCTGGCCGCGGTGGCAGCGGTCCCTGAACAGCGCCCGCACCTGGTCGAGTTCGGTCCTGGCGACCGCCGGGTCGAGGCCGAGCCGGCGGGCCACCGAGCCCAGCGGCAGCGACTCGACCTCGGCCAGCCACAGCAGGGCCGCGTCGGGTTCCTGCATGTCCCGCAGGGCACGCAGGGCGAGCGGGCGGTTCAGGGGCGGGCCGGTGTACCGGGCGGCCTTGTCCGAGTTGAGCCAGAGGCGCAGTTCGGGGTCGAGCCGGTGGCCCTGGCCACCCGTCTCCCAGGCGGCGGCGCTGGTCCTGACCCAGGTCAGGAGGAACGGTATTCGAGGCAGGCGCTGGGCACGCCGTCCGGCACCGCGTTCGGGACCCGCCTCGAACTCCAGGGCGCGTGCCTCGTGCATGCCGTTCGTGAAGGCCTCGGTGGCCAGTTGGGTCGCCGCGGCCGAACCGGACGTGCACAGGTCGGCGTACGACAGGACCGCGTCCCAGCACTCCGAGAACAGCGCGGCCTCGGCGGCGTCCTGGGGCTTCGGCAGGTCGGGCATGGGTCTCCTGCATCCAACAGAGCGAGGGGGGAAGTGTGCAAAAGTAGTCAACTACCCTTTAAATCCAAGGGAGTTGGGGGGACCACCTTGCGGTACCCCAGAGCTTTTCACGCTTCCCACACAACTGACAAGCTGCGTCTTCTCATGCGGTTACCAGCGGTCACACTGTTGAGTTGTACGTACGCCGACCCCAATCGGCTCAACCGCCACAGGAGTTACCCGGCGGGAATCTCCTCGACGGCCGGGAGGCTGTCCATGAAGGAGCTGACGGAGAAGACGGCGTTGCCGGGGCCGGGCGGGCCGTATCCGGGCGGGGACGACAGCCCGAACTCCTCCATCGTGGCGCGGTAGGCCTGCAGCAGCCGGATGTGGTACTCCAGCGGCGCGCCCTGCGGGTTGGCCTTGCCGAGGGGGGTGGTGGGCTCCGGGCACCAGGTGGTGAAGCGGGGCGTGATGCCCTGCGACATGAAGAACCGCAGGCCCTCGGTGGTCGACGCGATCGCCTCGTCGACCGTCTTGAAGCCGAAGGGCTCGGCCATCTCCACGCCCGCCACGAAGTTGGGGATCACATTGCGCGCGCCGAAGACACCCGCCGAGTCCAGGATCCGCTTGTGCCACTCGTCGCGGCCGACATAGCGCTCCTTGCCCGGGCAGTACATCTTGAAGAGGTACTCGTCCCACACCTCGTAGTTCGGGTGGTAGATCTTCACGCCGTAGTCGTGGAAGCGCTTGACGTCGTCCAGCGGCAGCGCCTGCGCGACGACCTTGCCGATCCAGCGGTCCGGGAAGCGCTCCTCGATGGCCTTGGCGTAGTGGCCGTAGAAGTCGGCCTCGTCGCGGCCCGAGACCGTCTTGGTGATGGCGCCGCCGGTGAGCGTGTACGCGGTGGACGTCTTCGCCGTGTCGTACCGGTCGATGATCTCCAAGGCCTCAAGGACCTCGTCGACGTCCTTCACGCCCGTGTACGGCCGGCCCGCCGCCTTGTGCTGGCGCCAGTTGTGGTTGATGTCGCAGTACTGGCACTCCTCCTTCGCGCCGAAGTACTGGCAGACGCGGAAGACGGTGAGGTAGATCAGGTAGCCCCACTGGATGGTGGGGGCCACCTCCATCACGGACTTTCCGTTGGAGAGGGTGTGCTTGTAGTACTCCGGCATGGGCGGGACACCTACGTCCGCGATGCGCTTGCCGTCGAGGTACAGACCGAGGAGGCCGTCCTCGTCGGACGCCACCCGGTAGGGCGAGGACGGGTTGACCCGTACGGAGACGACCGTGCGCCGCAGGTCGTACGGGCCGCCGGTGAGGATGATCTCCTCCGGCGGGCGGCGCAGGGCGGCCTCACCGAGCTCGGGGAGGGTGCCGTGGTCGAAGGAGAAGATGAAGTACGACTTCGGCTTGACCTCGCCCTTCTCGTTGTCGCTCAGCGCGGAGGCGTCGAAGGCCACACCGCCCCTGAGCAGGTCCTCCTTGAAGACGGCTTCCCGTGGCACGTGGGGGAACCTCTCCATCAGGTCCTCCACCAGTGCGGTGCGGCTGCCATCCATCCCGTTGTCTCCTCGCTCCCGACGTCGCGTGGGGGTTGCCCGTGCGCGTCCTCCACGGTATGCCTCCGGCGGTCGGGGGGAGGGGGCGGGGGGTTGTTCGGGGGTGGTGCCTACTGGGGTGGGGGTGCGGGTCTCATTGGCGGGTGCGGCTCGGTGGGACTTCTCGCGCAGTTCCCCGCGCCCCTGAAAAAGCGGGGCTGCTCCCCTGCTTTTTCGGCCCGAAAGGGCCGTAGGCCCTTAAGGGGCGCGGGGAACTGCGCGACCAGCCCCCACCGGACCCGCACCCGACCACCCGTCCCCCGGACTCACTCCTCCGCCGCGTAGTACCAGAACTCCACCTCGGTCAGATTGCACCGCCCGTTGTGCGTGTCGTGGAGGCGGAGCAGCGGGTACGTCGCCGTGGTCGGGAGGGTCGCCTCGTACCACGCACCGTCGGTCGTCGCCCCGATCGTGTGCAGGTCGGTCCAGGTCGCCCCGCCGTCCGTGGAGCCGCGCAGCACCGTGCCGGTCGCCCGTGCCGCGAACCCGGCACGCGGCAGGACACGGAGTCTGTCGATCCGCAGGGTCCCGCCCGCGTCGATGTCGATCCAGCTGTCGGCCGCGAGGGTGTCCGTGTACGTGGCGGTGTCGCCGTCGAAGGCCCGCCAGCCGTTGCCGGCCTGCGTCCCGGTGCCGGGCCAGGCGATGGTCGAGGCCTTCACCATCGACGCGGTGACCTCGGTGCGCCGCAGCAGCGTCTCCCGGGAGACGAGCAGCTCGTACGCCGCGTACACCGCGTCGATCCGGGTGTCCTCGTCCTTCCCGGTGTCCCCCTCCACCCGGTCGAGCTCCGCGGTGAAGGCCGCGTGGCTCTTCTTCGTCCACCCGGCCCCGTCGGTCGCCCGCGCCCGCGCGAGGACGTCCGCGAAGGTCTCGGCGACGGCCACGGCGGGCGCGGAGACCCGGCTGCCGCCGCCCACCAGGGCCGCCGTGACCCGGTAGTGGCGCCTGCCGTGCCGAAGCCCCTTGTCGTCGTGGGCGAGGGACCGGGTGTCCTTCACGAGTGCGTCCCAGGTGTCGCCGTCCACGGAACGCTCCAGCGTGAACGTGAGCGCGTCCTCCGGCTTGCTCCAGCGGGCGGTGACGGTGTCGCCGTCCCGCTCCAGGGCGACCAGCAGCGGGGCGTCCCCGAGGCCGTCGACCTCGACCTCCGCGAAGGCCGCGTCGCCCGTGGCCACGACCCCCGCGTGCACCGCGTACGGGAAGGGGCAGAACAGGGATCCGACCGTCACCCAGGTACGGCCGTCCCCGGACACCTGGGCGTGCACGCGGTGGGTGGTGAGGTCGCGGACGAGCCGGAGGTACGGGGTGGCGGCCAGGGGGCGGCCGGGGAGGCGTCGGGTGATCGGGGAGCGGAGGTCGTCCTGCCAGTCGTGGCGGCTGTCGCGGGTGCGGTCGTGCAGGACGAGCCGTCCGTCGGCGTCCGCGCCGAAGTACACGTGCCGGGTGTCGGCGGTGAGCCGGTCGCGGAGCATCAGACCGGTCGCGGGGCCCCGGGCGCCGTCCACCCGGGCCGTGAGCGTGAAGCTACCCACCACCGGGCGGTTCACGAAGTGCAGTGCGTCCTCGATGTCGCGGGACAGCACCCGGTAGTCGTCGCCCTCGCCGAGGCCGTCGCCGTGGGCGCCGAGGACGCGGACGGTCGAGCCGCGCACGATCGCGCTGCCCTTCCGGGCGTGGTGGAGGGCGTCGTCGCGCCAGCCGGTCCGGCGCACCCCGGGCGAGGCGGGCCGCTCCAGCTCCGTCTCGATCGCGTGCGACGGCAGGCCGCGGCCCGCCGGGTTCACCGCCGTGACCGTGTAGAAGTAGGTCTCGCCCGGTCGTACGGACTTGTCGACGAGGTGACGGCCCTTCGTCCCGGTGCCGATCAGCTCGTACGGGCCCCGGCGTCGGGTCGCCCGGCGTACCTCGTAGTGCGTGGCGCCCGCCGTGGTCTGCCAGGTGACCAGGACGGAGGCATCGCCGGGCAGGGTGTGGACGAAGTCGACGTGGGAGGGCGGGAGTTCGGCGATGTCCTCCGACTCCAGGCGCAGTACGAGTCCCGTCCTGGGCGGCACGCTCACCCGGCCGCCGCGCACCGGCAGCTCCTGGCCGCTCACCAGGTCGAGGACGCTCGCGCCCGCGCCCGGCACCTCCACCCGGTACGTGTGCTCGTTCCCGTACGCCTTCCGCGTCGTGTTGAGGACGAAGAGGTAGCGGCCGTAGCGGGCGGTGAGGAGGTCGGGGTAGCCCGAGTAGGCGTGGTCGGCCTCGAAGTTCTCGCGGTGGACCGTCCCCACGCCGGGCTGGAAGGTGAGGGGGGCGATCTCGCCGGCGAGGGCCTGGAGGGCGGCGGAGTCGCCCGTCTGTTGGTCCTCCATGAAGTCGACGTCGATGTTGTCCATGCGGGCCCAGTAGTCCTCGTACCGGAAGAGCCCCTCGGTGTGGAGCTGGACGATGTGGTCGCGGTCGGGGTGGCGGACGTGCAGGCGGCCGTTGCGGGCGAAGCCGCGCTGGCGTTCGTTGAGGTGGCCCCACAGATGTGTGTCGCCGTCGCGCAGGGAGACGAACATGCAGTCCACGTCCACCCAGGCGAACCGCTCGTAGTCGGCGGTGCGCACCGCGAGCGCGGTGAGTTCGGCGGGGGTGTAGTACGCGAAGTCGGTGTGCGGGTGAACGATGCCGGTCGGTTCCTGGGCCTTCAACCAGCCCCAGGTCTCGCCGAGTTCGAGGTCGTACTTGTTCTTCGACCGCACGGCGGAGAAGTTGGCGAAGTACTGGTGGTCGGCGATCTGCTGCTGGGCGAAGCCCACCGCCTCCCGGGCGTACCGGCGGGTGCGGCTCCACTGCTCGCCCGCGTACCGCTCGGGGTGCTCGGCCATGTGATGGGCGAGGGAGACGTAGTGGAGGAGCTTGCCCTCGGAGATGCGCAGGACGTAGCCGGGGAAACCGGGAAAGTTGGTGTTGCGCTCGTCGACGACCATCTCCATGCGCATGGTGCGCTTGAGGTCGTCGTCGAGGTCGGTCATGCGGGCGTGCGAGCGGGCGTGCAGGTTACGGAGCGCCAACTCCAGTATTTTGTCGTTGAGTTCCTCGTCGCCCTCGTGTCCCCGGGTGCGGTGGAACCACTCGGGGAGGTAGTTGGTGGCCTCGCCGTAGTTGGCGACGTAGCCGTTCTCGCGGGTGTGGCCGGCCTCGGTCATGGTCGTGTAGTGGGTGCCGAGCGGGAGGCGGCGTACGACGTTGCCGTCCTTGTCGAGCTTGGAGCGGGCCAGGCCCTTGATGACGTAGTCGAGGTAGTCGTCGGTCCAGCGGGCCGTGGTGTCGTGCTGGAAGAGGGAGTGGAAGAGGTCGAGGTCCTGACCGTCCGGTCCGACCAGCACCTCCTCGCCGAGGAAGGGCTCCCAGCCGAGGGCCTCGCCGACGATGCGGTGGCTGCGTGCCCGGCCCTCGTAGTACGAGGACCCGATCACCCGCAGGCCTTCGTGGGCCTCCCAGGCGCCCTCGTACGTGTACATCACCTGGTTGTAGATGTAGGAGAGCCGGGAGCGGGCGTAGTCGAAGTTGGCCTTCAGGACGCGTTCCCAGGCGGCGCGGCGGGTGAGGGGGCCGCCGTCCCAGGCGACGCCCGCGAGGGAGGTGGGCCCTTCCTCGGTGCCGGTGACGAACGGCTCGTCGAGGAAGTCCTCGAAGGCCGCACGACCGTGGACATCGTTGTCGGCGATGACGTTCTCGACCAGGTACAGCGCCTGGCCGAGGGCCCCGTAGTAGCCGCCCCAGTCGCCCTGGTGCCCGCCCCAGGCCAGGAGCTTGGTGTTTGCGTAGTAGTCCTTGGTGTGGTTGTCCACGCACTTGAAGACCCTCAGCAGCGCCGCCTTCTTCTCGGCCGGGGTCTTCGCCGGACACCAGGAGGCACGGGCCAGCGCGCCCGCGTAGAAGAACAGTTCCTCGACGTACCGGACGATGGACAGCTTGCCGGTCGCGGCCGAATCCACCTTTGCCGAAAGGGAGTTGAAGAGCTTGACCTGATCGGCGACATAGCCGTCGACGAGCGCCTGCTTCGCCGTGTCGTCGAGGGCGGCGACCGTGGCGGTGGGCGGGGTGAACTCGGTCCGGGGGTCGTCGCCGAGGTCGAGCCGGCTGCCGGTGTGGGTGTAGGCGCGGTAGTAGCCGCGGGAGTTCGCGGTGACCTTGCCGGAGAACGCGCTGTCGTAGGTGCGCAGGGTGATCTCGGCCCGGGTACGGCCCCGGGTGTGCTCCAGCGGCAGCATGATCGTCGCGTAGAAGAAGCGGCCGGGCAGGGGCCGGTTGGTGCCGGTGTTCAGGGCCTCGTAGTCGCCGGAGCGGCGGTAGCCGATCTGCTCGCCGTTGATGTACGCGATCGTCTTGTACGTGGAGGTGTCGCCGCCCCAGAACTTCACGGTGAGGTGGTTCTGGTGGACCGGGTCGACGGCGACGGTGAAGCGGAGGTCGCCGCCCTTGATGCCGGGGGCGACGAGGGGCCTCGCGACCCGTGCCCGGTCCCCCGCGTGGCCGTCGACGACCTCGGTGTCCGGGCCGTGGAAGTCGTGCGCCGCCTCGGAGTCGGGGTCGCCGAAGTCGACGAGGTCCAGCCGTCCGGCGCCGCCCGCCGTCGCGTCGGCCTGCCGGCCGGCCGCGTCCTCGGCGGCGACCGCCGGGGACCAGCCGCCGGAGAGGGCGAGGGTGCCCGTGCCCGCCGCGGCCGTGGTCAGGACGGATCTTCTGGAGATGGGCATGCGGAGTCCTCCCGGCCGGGCACACGACAGTAAACGTTCTCTGCGGAAGGTAGGGGGCTCCGGTCGAGGTCGACAAGATGTCGTGCGGAAGAAAGACTTTCGATCACCCTGGAAAACAGACAACGGTTGTCGGCGTGATCACGCCGACAACCGTTGTCTGTTTTCCGCGACTCACCCGACTCAGGTGCGTGTCCGCCCGGTCAGCAGTCGCGCAGCGGGTCCGTCTCGCTGTAGATGGCGGTGTCCTTCATCCAGCCGCCCTTGCCGTTGTCGGCGACGGTCTTGATCCAGCGGGTCGGGTGCGGCCCGCCCACCCAGGCCTGGTTGTCCATCTTGCAGAAGAACCAGCTCGGATTGGTGTTCATGGTCCCGACGACCTGGTTGGGGTTCGGGTACAGCGGGTTGTTGCCCACCGAGCCGTACACCGGGGCGCCGGCGACGTTGTTGCACCACCACCTGATGCCGTCCTCGTGCCGCCAGCAGGCGGACGCGGCGGACGCGGACGGCGCCGCGAGGGTGGTGCCGAGCGCGGCGGCCAGGCCGGCGGTGGCGACCAGCCATCGAAACCTCATGTGCGTGTTCCTCTCCTGTCAGCACGTGCGTGTCCCGCACCGAAGCCTGCCGACTGGCGAGGCGCGGTCGCACCCCCTTTCGACCAGGGTCGAAACCCGCTGGTGGAAGCGTCCGTGACCACCAGCAGGCCGCCACCCCGCCGGCCGCCACCCACCGACCGCCGCGCGCCCCCGGCCACACGCTCACGCCATCCGCTCCAGCGCCCCCCGGTCGAGTGCGTACGCCAACTCCTCCCCGGTGGCCAGCCGTTCGGCCTCCTCCGTGACCGCGAGGCCGAGGCGGGCGACCTCGTTGCCCTGGGAGCCGGCGAGGTGGGGGGTGACGAAGGCGTTCGGGAGGTCGAGGAGGGGGGAGTCGGCGGGCAGCGGCTCGGGGTCGGTGACGTCGAGGATCGCCGAGAGACGCCCTGCGCGCAGCTCCTCGACGAGGGCGTCGTGGTCGACGAGGGCGCCGCGCGCGGTGTTGATCAGGGCGGCCCCGTCGGGCATGAGGGAGAGGGCGCGGCGGTCGATGAGGCGGTGTGTCTCGGGGGTGTCGGGGGCGTGCACGGTGACGATGTCCGAGGTGCGCAGCAGCTCGTCGAGCGGGAGCAGGGGGACGCCGAGGGCGGCGGCCCCGGCCTCGTCGACGTAGGGGTCGGTGAGGCTCACCCGCAGGTCGAAGGGGCGCAGCAGTTCGATGACGCGGCGGCCGATGCGGGAGGCGCCGATGACGCCGACGCGGCGGCCGTGGTTGCCGATGCCGGGGACGAACCCCCAGCCCGGCGAGACGCGCTCCGCGCGCAGGCGTTCGCGGCGGCCGAGGATGTCCTTGCCGGCGAGCAGGATCATGGCGAGCGTGTACTCGGCGACGGGCAGGGCGTTGGCGGCGGCCGCCGTGGAGACGGTGATGCCGCGTTCCCAGACGGCCGGGGTGACGAAGCCCTTCACCGAGCCCGCCGAGTGCAGCAGCGCCCGCAGCCGGGGGGCCGCGTCGAGGACCGCCTCGTCGACGCGGGGGCAGCCCCAGCCGGTGACCAGCACCTCGACGTTCGCCAGCGCCGCCCGGACCTCGGGATCGGCGAAGTCCTCCGCGATCAGGGCGGGGTCGATGTCCAGGGTCTCCCGCAGACGGGCCAGCACCTCCGGCGGGAAGACCCGCGGAACGTTCTCGGCGGTCATGGCGAACAGGGCGAGCGGACGCTCGGGCAAGGAGGGACCTTCCGGCTAGGCGGGAGCAAGGGAGACAAGGGCGAGGCAGGGGGGACAGTAAGCGGTATCTACGGTAGGCAGGCGCTCGTGGGGAGGTCAATGAACCGGCTGGCGCAGCGGGCGGAGAGGATGGCCCTTCACAGCTACGGCCAGCGGAGGGCACCAGGCATGACGACCGAGACCATCACCAACTGGGCCGGGAACATCACGTACACCGCCGGGGAGCTGCACCGGCCGGACTCCGTCGACGCGCTGCGGACCCTGGTCGCGGGCAGCGAGCGGGTGCGGGTGCTGGGCAGCGGCCACTCGTTCAACGAGATCGCCGAGCCGGGCCCCGAGGGTGTGCTGCTGTCCCTGACCGGGCTGGCCCCGGAGATCGAGGTGGACACGGCGGCCCGTACGGTGCGGGTCGGGGGCGGTGTCCGGTACGCGGAGCTGGCCCGCGCGGTGCACGCCCACGGCCTCGCCCTGCACAACATGGCCTCGTTGCCGCACATCTCCGTCGCGGGCTCGGTGGCCACCGGTACGCACGGCTCGGGCGACGGCAACGGTCCGCTCGCGGCGGCGGTGCGCGAGGTCGAACTGGTCACGGCGGACGGGACGACGCTGACGATCTCGCGTGGCGACGACCGTTTCGGCGGGGCGGTGACCTCGCTCGGCGCGCTGGGCGTGGTCACCGCGCTCACCCTCGACCTGGAGCCGGCCTTCGAGGTCGGCCAGCGGGTCTACGGTGAACTCCCCCTGGCGGGGCTGGACTTCGACGCGGTGTCGGCGGCGGCGTACAGCGTGAGCCTCTTCACCCGCTGGCGGCACTCCGGCTTCGACCAGGTGTGGGTCAAGCGGCGCGTGGACCGGGCCGAGGCGGACTTCCCGTGGGCGGCGCCCGCGACCGAGGCGATGCATCCGGTGCCGGGGATGCCCGCGGTGAACTGCACCGAGCAGTTCGGGGTGCCCGGTCCCTGGCACGAGCGGCTGCCGCACTTCCGGGCAGAGTTCACGCCGAGCAGCGGGGACGAGTTGCAGTCGGAGTATCTGCTGCCGCGCTCGTCCGCCCTGGAGGCGCTGCACGCCCTGGACGGGGTCCGGCATGTCGTCGCGCCGGTGCTCCAGGTCTGTGAGGTCCGTACGGTCGCCGCCGACGAGCAGTGGCTGAGCCCCGCCCACGGCCGGGACACGGTCGCGCTCCACTTCACCTGGATCGCGGACCCGGCGCCCGTGCTGCCGGTGGTCCGGCGGGTCGAGGAGGTGCTGGCGCCGTACGAGGCCCGGCCGCACTGGGGCAAGGTCTTCACGGTCGCGGCGGCGGACCTGGGGGCGCTCTACCCCCGGCTGGGTGATTTCCGGGCGCTGGCCGAAGTCCTGGACCCGGCGGGCAAGTTCCGCAACACCTTCGTACGGCAGGTGCTCGGCGGCTGAGGCGTCGGGGACTTCGTAAAGCCCCTTTCCTAACCCCTTGTAGAAAGCCCCTCCGCGCCATAGCCTTGGCGACCGCGCCGGGGCAACAGGCCTCGTCACGGCCTGGAGGGATCGAGGGCATCATGTCGTCGGTGAAGCGCACCTCACGCGACATCCGCACCGCGAACCGCTACGAGGTGCTGCGCCAGATCATCGCCAAGTCTCCCACCTCCCGGCAGGAGCTGGCGGCGGCCACCGGGCTGAGCCTGGCCACGGTCGCCACGCTCGTCGGCGAGCTGCTCGACCTCCGCATGATCACCGAGGTCGGGTTCGAGGACTCGGCGGGCGGCCGCCCCCGTGGACTGGTGGCCGTCAACGCGTCGGGGGGCGCGTTGATCGGCGTCGACATCGCGGAGACGTACGTCCACGTCGAGCTGTTCGACCTGGCGCTGAACGTTTTGGCCCGCGCCGAGGAGAACGTCCGCCCGGGTGAAAGCCTGCCCGAGCAGATGGTGGGGCACGTCGCCGCCGCCGTCGGCTCCGTCGTCGCGCAGGCCGGCACCGAGGGCGCGCGGGTGCTCGGCGTCGGGGTGAGTGTGCCGGGGCAGGTCGACCGCGCCACCGGTATCTCGGAGTACGCGCCCAACTGGGACTGGCACGACGTGCCGTTGCTCGACCTGCTGACCGAGCACATCGCCTACCCGCTGTACCTGGACAATCCGCTGCGCGCGGTCGCGGTGGCCGAGCTGTGGTTCGGTGCCGCCCGCGGGCGCGGGGACGCCGCGGTGATCACCCTCGGGACCGGTGTGGGCGCCGGGCTCGTCCTGGACGGCGGGCTGCACCGGGGGGTGAGCAACAGCGCCGGCGAGTGGGGCCACACGACGATCGTGCTGGACGGCCGGCTGTGCCACTGCGGCAACCACGGCTGCGTGGAGACGTACGTGGGCGCCCCGGGGATCATGCTGAACCTCCGGGAGCTGAGCCCGCGCAGCACCCTGCTGCATCCCGAGGACCAGACGGCCACCATCGCGGCCCTCGCGCGGGGCGCGGCCCGGCACGACCCGGTGGCGGTCAAGGTGGTGCGGGACACCGCCCGATATCTGGGCGCCGGGATCGCCGACCTGGTCAATCTGTTCAATCCCGAGGTGGTCGTGCTCAGCAGCTGGGTCGCGGCCGCCCTGGGCGAGCCCCTGGTCACGGAGGTGCGCGAGGCCGTCGCCCGGCACGCGCTGCCGCGTCCGATGGCCGCCACCGAGATCGTGCTCTCCCAGATCCCCTCGGATCCGGCCTGCCTGGGCGCGGCGACGTTCGCGCTCGAAGGGGCGCTGCAGTCCGTGGGACAGAAGCCGGGAACGCGCGCCGCCCCGGTGCGCGGCAGGCCCGCCGTACGCCGCCGAGGGCGGTCCGAAGAGCGCGACAGCCTGCGCGAACACCCCTGAGCCGAGGGCCGCCGGACCCTGACCCGGCGGCCCTCTCCTCCACGCCAACCCCTTTGCGCCGCACGGACGTTCGGATCACCGAACCGAATACAACGCTTCGAACAGACTTCGTCCAACCCCTTGCCGAAGCCTTAGCCGAAGGTTAACGTCCCGCACCGCAAGCCTCTTTGAGCCACTGAGCCAACAGGCACTGAGCCGCCGAGCCATGGGCGCAGAGCCGCAGCCGTACTCGAGACAAGGACGTCAGCATGTCGGCATTGAGCAACAGGAACTTCGACCGACGCACCGCACTGCGCGCCGCGCTGGGTCTGGCCGCCGCAGGCGGACTGGCCGCGTGCGGCGGCAACACCGGCCGGAGCAGCGGTGGCGGCGCCGGCCTCACGCAGTACTTCCACGCGTACGGCGAGGCGGGCACCGAGCAGGCCATCAAGAAGTACGCGAAGGCCTACAAGGAAACCAACGTCACCACGCAGTGGATCACCGGCTCCAACTTCGAGAGCAAGCTGTTCGCCTCGCTGCTCACGGACAAGGCCCCCGACTGCTTCGAGTTCCACCCGCAGCTGCAGATGATCGAGAGCGGCCAGGTCGCGGACCTGACCGACCTGATAGACCCGGTCAAGGACGACTTCAACCAGGCCGACATCCAGTCGCACACGGTCGACGGCAAGATCTACGGCATCCGGATGATCGACGACCCGCAGTTCTTCTTCTACCGCAAGTCGATGTTCGAGAAGGCCGGTGTCGAGGTCCCGCAGACGCTGGAGGAGCTGGCCGAAGCCGCCGCCAAGCTGACCACCAGCAAGGTCAAGGGCGCCTACCTCGGCAACACCCTGCACTCGATGGTCAACCCGCTGATCTGGTCGGCCGGCGCGCAGCACCTGGACGAGAAGAACCAGATCGCCTACCACACGGACGCGGTGGTCGACGGCTTCAGGCAGCTGCGCAAGCTGTTCACCAGCGGTGACCTGCTGCTCGACGCCCCGACCGACTTCTGGGACCCCTCCGCGCTCAACCAGGGCCTGACCGCCATGCAGTGGTGCGGCATGTGGGCCATGCCGCAGATGCAGGAGGCGCTCGGCGACGACCTCGGCATCTTCCCGTTCCCGAAGGTCGGCAGTGCCGGCAAGCAGTCCGTCTACAACGGCGGCTGGTCGATGTTCGTCAACGCCAAGGGCAAGAACGTCGACGAGACCAAGGAATACGTGAAGTGGCTGTGGATCGACCAGAAGGACTACCAGGAGGACTGGGCGCTCTCCTACGGCTTCCACATCCCGCCGCGCACGTCGATCGCCGAGTCCGCCGACAAGCTGAAGTCCGGCCTGCCCGCTGAGGGCGTGAAGCTCTTCAACGAGTTCGGCCACTTCGACAACATCGGCTGGACCCAGGCGAGCATCACCGCGCTGGAGGACGTCCTCGCCAACTCCGTGCGCAAGGGCGGCGACCCGGACAAGGAACTCACCAAGGCCGACGCGAAGGTCAACAAGGAACTGAAGAAGCTCTTCGGCTAGGCCGGCGGACAGGTACTCACGACATGTCGACCATCACCAAGGACGGCGTCTCCAGCCCCGCCCCGGCTCTGGCCTCCCCGGCCAAGCCGCGGCGGGGGCTGCGGGGCTCCCCCACCTTCAACTTCTGGCTCTTCACCGGGCCGTTCCTGATCGGCCTGGCGATCTTCGTCTATCTGCCGATCCTGTGGAGCCTCTACCTGTCGTTCTTCGAGGCCCGCTTCACGGTCACGCCGAGCGAATTCATCGGCCTCGACAACTACGTGACGATGCTGACCGACGAGGACTTCATCAGGTCCCTCGTCACCTTCTCGATCTTCGCCGTCTTCATCGTGCCGCTGACCTGGGGCACCTCGCTGGGTCTGGCGCTGATGGTGAACCGGCTGCGGTTCATGCGGGCGTTCTTCCGCTCGGTGTTCTTCCTGCCGACGGCGGTCAGCTACGTCGCCGCCTCGCTGGTGTGGAAGATGTCCATCTTCAACGGTGTCCGCTTCGGTCTCGCGAACACCTTCCTGGGCCTGTTCGGCGTCGACAACACCGCGTGGCTCGCCAGCCCCGACCCGCCGTGGTACTGGCTGGTCATCCTGACCGTGCGTCTGTGGCTGCAGGCCGGCTTCTACATGATCCTCTTCATCGCGGCCCTGCAGAACATCCCGCAGGAGATGTACGAGGCCGCCGCGATCGACGGCGCGAAGCCCGGCTGGCAGACCTTCTGGCACATCACCCTGCCGCAGCTGCGGGCGACCTCCACCGCCGTGATCCTGCTGCTGCTCGTGGCCGCCTACCAGGCGTTCGACGAGTTCTTCAACCTGCTGAACAAGACCACCTGGGGCCGACCGCCGCTGGTCGAGCTCTACTACAAGGCCCTCGGTGAGAGCCAGGACTACGGCGCGGGCAGCGCGGGCGCGCTGATCCTCACCGTACTGATCTGCCTCGTGACGCTGCTCCAGGGCAAGTTCATGGGCTTCGGAAGGGGTGAGGAGTCCAAGTGACCACCACCACGACACCTCCGGCGGACCGGGTGGACCCGGTCGACATATCGGCCAAGCCGCGCCGCGTCCGCTCCGGCAGCGTGATCGGCTCGACCGGGCTGTACCTCGCCACCGGCTTCGCCGCGCTCCTCTTCCTCATCCCCTTCTATCTGATCGTCCGCAACGCCTTCATGACGGACCCGGAGATCACGGGCGAGGAATGGAAGTGGTTCCCCACCGACATCCAGTGGGGCAACATCAGCGAGCCGTTCGACGACCCCTCGGTCGACTTCGCGCGCTCGCTGTGGAACTCGGCGGTCGTCGGCATCCTGCACACCGTGGGCACGCTGCTGGTCTGCTCGCTCGCCGGCTACGGCCTGGCCCGCATCCCCTACAAGCACGCCAACAAGGTCTTCTACGCGGTTCTCGGCACCCTGATGGTCCCGACCGCCGTGACCTTCGTACCCAGCTTCGTGCTCGTGTCGTCGCTCGGCTGGATCGACACCTACCGGGGTCTCATCATTCCGGGACTGTTCAGTGGTTTCACCTGCTTCCTGTTCCGGCAGTACTTCCTGGGGTTCCCCAAGGAGCTGGAGGAGGCGGCGCGGGTGGACGGGCTCGGTTACATGGGCGCGTACTGGCGGGTCGTCGTACCCAACTCGCTGAACTTCTTCGCCGCGATGGCGACGATCACGTTCATCAGCGGATGGAACTCCTTCCTGTGGCCCCTGGTCATCGGCCAGGACCCGAGCGCGTGGACCGTCCAGGTCGCGCTCTCCAACTACATGACCGGCCAGACCGTCAACTTCCACCTGATCTTCATGGCCACGGCCATCTCCATCCTGCCCCTGGTGTTCGTCTTCCTCTTCCTCCAGCGCTGGCTGGTGCAGGGCATCGCGCAGACTGGCATCAAGGGCTAGGGAACAAGCAAGGAGACCGATGTCTTTCCGCACCACCGGCACCACCGCCACGACCGGCGCCGCCACCCCGTCCGTCGGCTACGTCGAGGACGTGTCGCCGGGCCGCGGGGTCCTTCCGCCCCGCGCCTGGTACGCGTCCTCCGACGCCCGGACCCTGTCGCTGAACGGCGTCTGGAGCTTCCGGCTGTCGCCGACCGCCGACGCGGAGGACGACTCGTTCGCCGCCGAGGGGTACGACGCCGGGGGCTGGGGCCGGGTGGCCGTCCCGGGTCACTGGGTGATGCAGGGCCACGGGGCCTACGGGGCCCCGATCTACACCAACCACCTGTACCCGTTCCCGGTGGACCCGCCGAGGGTGCCGTCGGAGAACCCGACCGGTGACCATCTGCGGTACTTCGACCTGCCGGACGGGTGGTCCTCGGACGGTGGCGCCGTGCTCCGCTTCGACGGTGTGGAGTCGTGCGCCCGGGTGTGGCTGAACGGCACGGACATCGGTGAGTTCAAGGGCTCCCGGCTGCCGCACGAGTTCGCGGTCGGGCATCTGCTGAAGCCGGCGGGGAACGTCCTCGCCGTCCGGGTCCACCAGTGGTCCGCGGGCTCCTATCTGGAGGACCAGGACCAGTGGTGGCTGCCCGGTATCTTCCGGGACGTCACCCTGCTGCACCGCCCGGCGGGCAGCGCCGCCGACTTCTTCGTGCACGCCTCCTACGACCACGTGGGCGGCATCGGAACCCTGCGTGTCGACTCCGACGTCGACGGCCGGGTCCTGGTGCCCGCCCTCGACATCGATGTCGCGACCGGTGAGCCGGTGACCGTCCCGGTGGAGCCGTGGACCGCCGAGACGCCCCGGTTGTACGACGGTGAGCTGGTCACGGCGGGCGAGCGCGTCCCGCTGCGGATCGGTTTCCGTACGGTCGTCCTGGAGGACGGTCTGCTCAAGGTCAACGGGAAGGCGATCCTCTTCAAGGGCGTCAACCGGCACGAGTGGCACCCCGAGAAGGGCCGCTCCCTCGACCTGGAGACCATGCGCGAGGACGTGCTGCTGATGAAGCGGCACAACCTCAACGCCGTGCGCACCTCGCACTATCCGCCGCACCCCGCCTTCCTCGATCTCTGCGACGAGTACGGCCTCTGGGTGATCGACGAGTGCGACCTGGAGACCCATGGCTTCACCGAGCAGAACTGGCGGGACAACCCCGTCGACGACGACCGCTGGACGCCTGCCCTCCTGGACCGCGCGGCACGGATGGTCGAGCGCGACAAGAACCACCCCTCGGTGGTCATGTGGTCCCTCGGCAACGAGGCCGGCACCGGCCGGGGCCTGACCGCCATGGCCGAGTGGATCCACGGCCGCGACAGCTCGCGCCTGGTGCACTACGAGGGCGACTGGGACTGCCGGGACACCGACGTCTACTCCCGGATGTACGCCGACCACGCCGAGGTCGAGCGGATCGGCGAGCGCCTGGACGGCGGCACCCACAAACGGCGTCAACTGCCCTTCATCCAGTGCGAGTACGGGCACGCCATGGGCAACGGCCCCGGCGGGATCGCCGACTACCAGCGGATCTTCGAGGCGCACGAGCGCCTTCAGGGCGGATTCATCTGGGAGTGGATCGACCACGGCGTCAAGCACCCGACGCTGGGCTACGCCTACGGCGGCGACTTCGGCGAGGAGCTGCACGACGGCAACTTCGTCTGCGACGGCCTCGTCTTCCCGGACCGGACGCCGTCGCCCGGTCTGATCGAGTTCAAGAAGGTCATCGAGCCGGTCCGTATCGACGGCGACGGCTCGGCGGGGACGGTCCGGGTGCGCAACGCGTACGACTTCCAGGACCTGTCCTCGTTGGCCTTCGAGTGGGCGTACGAGGTGGACGGGAAGACGATCGAGGCCGGGGCCCTCTCCGTGCCCGCCCTGCGGCCCGGCGAGTCGGCCGAGGTGAAGCTGCCGCAGCCGCCGACCGGCGGACCGGCGGGCGAGGCGCTGTGGACCGTACGGGCGCTGCTGGCCGAGGACACTGCGTGGGGCAAGAAGGACCACCAGGTGGCGTGGGCCCAACTCCCTGCGGTGGAGCGGCCGTTGCCGACCGCGGGCGCCGGTGACGGCCCCACGGCGAGCGAGAGGCTGATCTATCTCGGCCCGGCCTCCTTCGACGTCCGCACGGGCGCGCTGAAGACCATCGGCGGCGTCGACGTGACCGGGCTGCGCCTGGACGTGTGGCGGGCGACCACCGACAACGACGAGGGCGCCTGGAACGGCAACACCTGCTACAGCAGGCTGTGGCGGGACCTCGGCCTGCATCGGGTCCAACACCGCCTGGACGGGGTGGAGTTGGGCGCTGACGCGCTGACCGTGCGGACGCGGGTGGCGCCTGCCGCCCGGGAGGTCGGTCTGCGCACGACCTACCGGTGGACCGCCGACGACACCCGGCTGAAGCTGACCGTGTCGGTCACCCCGGACGGACACTGGACCGTCCCGCTCCCGAGGCTGGGCATCCGCTTCGGCCTGTCGTCGGCGGACGCGGTGACCTGGTACGGCGGTGGCCCCGGCGAGGGCTACCCCGACACCAAGTCGGCCTCCATGGTGACCCGTCACCACTCCACGGTCGACGACCTGCAGACCCCGTACCTCCGCCCGCAGGAGAACGGCACCCGTCCCGACGTGCGGTGGGCGGAGCTGGGCGGACTGCGCATCGACGGCGACCCGGAGTTCTCGTTCACGGCCCGCCGCTGGACCACCGAACAGCTGGACGCCGCTGCCCACCTGACGGACCTTCAGGCGGGCGACACGGTCTGGGTCACCCTCGACCACGACCAGATGGGCATCGGCTCCCAGTCCTGCGGCCCGGGCCCCCTGCCCCAGTACCACCTGACGGCGAAGCCCACGGAGTTCTCGTTCGTGTTCTCGACGACGGGCTCGTAGCACGTCGGTGGACGTAAGTGCCGGGCACACACCCTCGTACCGGACGTACTCGGGTGTGTGCCCGGCGCGGTCAGTGGTCGGCGCAGCACGGTGTCGGTTCCGGGACCTCGAACGGGACGAGGGTGCCGCCGACGGCGGGCATGGTGGTGAGGACCAGTTCGCCGTCGTGCCAGTGCGGGCGTACGTGGTCCTGGGTCATCAAGGGGGTGTCCGGGGCGGGCCGGGCCGGTGAGCCGAGGACGTTCACCCGGGTGATCGCGGAGCGGTCGAGGACGTCCGCGATCGTCAGGGTGCCGGTCAGGGCCGTGACGCCGGGGTAGATGACGGCACGGCCCATGGCGTCCGGGGTGCCGGGCGCCACCTCGTGGGCACGGGCCGCCAGCCGCTCCTGGACGGTGCTCAGGAGCGGCCGGGACGGCACCGCGAGGGACAGGGCGACCCGTGGCC
The DNA here is from genome assembly GCF_036322545.1 of Streptomyces sp. SP18BB07. Lineage (NCBI taxonomy): Bacteria > Bacillati > Actinomycetota > Actinomycetes > Kitasatosporales > Streptomycetaceae > Streptomyces > Streptomyces sp. SP18BB07. The sequence continues at coordinate 57,075 of NZ_JAQYWT010000350.1, read as the reverse complement.
GGTCCCCCCGTATCAGGTGGGTGCAGCCGAACGTGCCCTCGGGGAGGTCGAGTTCGGCCGCCAGCGTGTGGAGCAGATGATCGGCGGCGCGCAGATCCCTGACCTCCGCGGCCACGGTGAGGGCATGCGTCGTCACGGTCACGAGGGCAGGACCCAGACCGGGTTGGAGTAGAACCACAGGTCGCGCCACGGGTCGGCGTCACCGACGACGTCGATCGCGGGGCCCGCCGGGTCGACGGCCGCGCCCAGCCCGCCGACGGCCGAGCGGTTGCCGTCGCTGCCCCGCAGCCGGACGTAGAGCGGGCGGTCGACCTTGCCGAGCTCGTAGGTGAGCCGGACCGTGCCGGTGGACTTGTTCACCTCGTACGACTTCACGACCTTGGCGGTCGGCGCGGTGAAGGTGTCCTTGTCGGCGGGTGTGCCGGTCACATCGCCCCGGATGACGTCCACGCGGGCCAACTTGGGGACGAATCCCGCCCAGTTGGGGCCGCCGGCCAGGGCCACATCCACGGTCAGGGTGACCTTGGTGCCCTTCTTGACGTGCAGGGCGCCGCCGAGGGTGGCCCAGCGACTGCCGCCGGAGACCCGGACGTCGAGGCCGCTGAGGAGCTGCCCGTGGTCGACCCAGATCCGGCCGGCGCGGATGCCGTCCATGACGGCGGCGTAGGAGAAGCCGTCGGCGCCGACGTGCGTACGGCTGTACTGGCCGGGCCAGTAGTCGCCCTGGGTGATGTCGATCTTTCCGCCGTAGACGGGGTCGGTGTGCTTGCCGTTGGCGGTGAAGTCGCTGTCCGGGCCGCCCCGTACGGCGGTGTCCGCGTACACCTGGTGGGAGTCCGAGTTGGCGGTGATCCACCAGGGCTTGCCCTCGGCGAGGAGGCTGTCCCAGAGGCCGCCGACCGTGGCGGTCATCCAGTCGAAGCCGCCCCAGGTGCGGTAGCTCTCCAGGGGGTAGCCCGCGAAGGAGTTGGCGCTGGGGTTGTTGTCGTAGATGCCCCGGGCCCGGGCCATGCCGAGCGGTGCGGGGAGGCCGGCCGCCTGGTGGCCGGGGGCGCCCTCGAAACCGACGGCTATCTGACGGCCGGTGCCGGTCGCGTCGCGCCAGCCGCGGATCTCGTGCGGGGAGTCGACGCCGCGCCGTGCCGGGTGGTTGGCGAGCATCAGGGCGTCCTTGACCTTGCGGCGGCGGACCTGGTCGCCGAGGAAGGCCAGACCGGCGACCGCGAGGGCCTCGTTGGCGGGCGTGGAGTCGGAGGCGCCCTTCACGCTGCCGTCGTAGTCCGTCTCGAACTGCTTGAGGACGGAGACCTCGTTGCGGCCCGGGTGGACGAAGACCGTGCCGTGCTCGGCGCCCGGGATGTTCCATTCCAGGCCCTGGAAGACGAGCGTGTCCTCGTGCGCGGCACGGGCCGACTTGATGTCCGGGTTGACCTTCTCCACACCGATCCTGGCGTGTGTCGCGCTGCCGTGGTCGGTGATGACCAGCCAGTCCATGCCGTGCTTGGCCCCCTGGCGGACCTGGTCGACGACCCGGTACTTGCCGTCGCTGCTGTACTGCGTGTGGATGTGGTGGTCACCGGCCAGCCACAGGAAACCGCCGCTGCGCCGCCCGCCGGAGGACGCGTACGCCGGGGCGGTCGCCGCCGCCTGACCCAGGACGCTCGCGGCGGTCAGACCCGCGCCCAGCAGGCCCGCGCGGCGCAGCAGGGAGCGGCGCGACCGCTGCTCGGGGCTCAGCTCCTCGTCGGGCACGGCGGCGTCGAAGGCCGCGGGGAGCGGGGCCGCCGCGTCTCCGTGGTCATGACCGTGGTCGTGGTCGTGGTCGTGATGGTGATGGTGATGACCGTGCGCGTGCCCGTGCCCGTGCCCCATGTGAAACGCCTCCCGGATGCCGCTGCCTTCGGCGGCTGCCTTCGCGACGCGACCACGCCGCCTGTGGAGGATCGAGGCGGCACATGAACGTCGAACGATCAAGGCATGGCCACCGGGTGCCATGGATACGGCGGATCGCCACGTCCCTCACTGTTTCCCCAACTGACCTTGCACGTCACACTGGTTGGCGTTGAACCTGAGCACCGCTCATCTACCCCCCCCCGCCCCCCGGAGAGCCCCATGAGTCCCACGAGCCCGACGCGTCCCATGAGACGACTGCTCGGCGCCCTCGCCGCCGGTGCGCTGGCCGTCACCGGCCTCGCCACCACCGGTGCCACGCCCGCCGCGGCCGCCACGAGCGGCACGTTCAACGTGCTGACGTACAACGTCGCCGGCCTCCCGGAGGGGCTGAGCTCCGGGAGCCCGGAGAAGAACACGCCGCTGATATCGCCGCGCCTCGGGGCGTACGACATCGTGAACGTGCAGGAGGACTTCAACTACCACGCGGCGCTGTACGCGGGTGACAACCACCCCTACCGCACCGCCACGAGTGGCGGAGTGCCCTTCGGTGACGGCCTCAACACGCTGTCGGACTACGCGTTCGAGGACTTCCAGCGGGTGAAGTGGAACAACTGCACCGGCACCAACTGCCTCACTCCGAAGGGCTTCTCGCTGGCCCGCGTGCGGCTCGACGAGGGCGTCTACGTCGACCTCTACAACGTGCACACCAACGCCGACTCCGACGACGCGGCCCTCGCCGCCCGCCGGGCCAACGTCACCCAGCTCTCGCAGTTCATCCAGGCGAACTCGGCGGGCAACGCGGTGATCGTCATGGGGGACACCAACACCCGCTACACGCGCACCGGCGACAACATCCGCTCGCTCGTGTCCGACAACGGGCTCACGGACCCCTGGGTGCAGCTGATCAAGGGCGGTGTCGCCCCGGCCCTGGGCGCCGACGCGCTGGTCTGCCCGACGACCGCGCCGACCAACGACTGCGAGGTCGTCGACAAGGTCTTCTTCCGCGACAGCAACGTGGTGAACCTGACCGCCACCCGCTACCACAACGACTGGGCCAAGTTCCTCGACTCCGCGGGCGCCAACCTCTCCGACCACTTCCCGCACACGGTCGACTTCTCCTGGACCCTCAACTCCCGCCTCCGGGCCAGCGACTTCCTCGGCGGCCCGCACGGCACGGCGTTCACCGACGCCGACAACCTGCCCTCGACGGTCTCGCCCCGCACCCTGACCCTGCGCGGCAGCTCCCGCCTCGACGCGGTCTCGCTCACGCACGACGGCGGTACGACGCTGGCCCACGGCGGCACCGGCGGCACGGCGACCTCGCTCACCCTGGCCTCCGGCGAGCACCTCACCTCCGTGAAGCTGACGCAGGGTCAGAAGGACGGCCGTACCCGGATCTTCTCCGCCGCCTTCGGCACGGACAAGGGCCGCACCCTCGCCTCCGGTACGGCCACCTCGGACACGAAGACCTTCACGGCGCCCTCCGGCTGGCAGATCGTGGGCTTCACCGGCCGCTCGGGCGACGAGATCGACAAACTGGGCGTCCTGTACGCGCCGATCGGCTGACCTGCGCTCCAGCGGTCGTACGGCCTCCGTGCCCTTGATCACCGGGCGGTAGCCTTGGCGTTCTGGGTCCCCGAGGTGAAGAGGTGGTCTCCATGGCCCGTGCCGGGCTCACCGTCGACCGGGTCGTGGAGGCCGCGGCCGATCTCGCGGACGAGATCGGGTTCGAGAAGGTCACCCTGTCCGCGCTGGCGCGGCACTTCGGGGTGAAGGACGCGAGTCTGTACTCCCACGTCAGGAACCTCCAGGACCTGCGGACGCGGGTCGCGCTGCTGGCGGGCGGCGAGATGATCGACCAGATCGCCGAGGCCGTGGCCGGGCGCGCGGGCAAGGACGCGCTGGCCGCCTTCGCCGGGGCCTACCGGGAGTACGCCCTCGATCACCCCGGCCGGTACGCGGCCACGCAGCTCCCCGTCGACCAGGACCTCGTCACCGCCTCCCCCGCCTTCCGGCGCACCGCCGAGATCACCTACGGCATGCTCCGCGCCTACGGCCTCGACGAACCCGACCTCACCGACGCCGTACGCCTGCTGCGCAGCACCTTCCACGGCTACTGCGCCCTGGAGGCCGGCGGCGGCTTCGGCGCGGCACGGGACGTGGACCGGTCGTGGGCCAGGGCCGTCGAGGCACTGCACGTCGCACTGACGCACTGGCCCGGGGAGAGCCCGGAGGGGGCGTAGTCCCAGGCTCGGTCGGCCATGACGCACCTCTCCTTCTGTCGGACCTGGGCCGCCCGTTCGACGCTAGAGCGTCACGACCGGTTCGCCGTCGAGGAAGGTCCGCTGTCACCTGGGTCCGGCAGGGCCAGGCAGGGCTGCCGACGGCGGCGTACCGTCGATGAGGTGGAGACGACCATCGGTGAGTTCCTGCGGACCCGGCGCGAGCGCATCACGCCCGAACAGGCGGGGCTGCCGCCCAGCCTCACACGGCGGCGGGTGCCGGGGCTGCGACGCGAGGAGGTCGCCCTGCTCGCCGGTGTCAGCCCGGACTACTACCAGCGCCTGGAGCAGGGGCGTACCGCGCAGGTCTCCGACCAGGTCCTCGACGCCGTCGCACAGGCGCTCGCCCTCTCCGACGTGGAGACCGAGCACCTGCGCAACCTGGCCCGCCCGCGACGAGCCGACGCCGGGGCGAGAACCACGCGACGGGCATCGCGAACGGTGCCCGACGAGCCGCTGGTCCGGCTGCTCGACGCCATGGGGGACGCGCCCGCCATGCTGCTCGGCGCCCGCCTCGACATCGTGGCGGCCAACGCCGCGGCCGAGGCCGTGTTCGACGTGAGCGGCATGTCGCAGCCCCGCAACGCGGCACGACAGCTGTTCCTGCACCCCGAGGCCCGAGCCCGGTACGCGAACTGGGAGGCGATGGCCGCGGAGACGGTCGCCCAGCTGCGGCTGCTGACCGGGCGCCGGCCCGACGACGCCGAGCTGGCAGCGCTGGTCGGTGAGCTGGCCATCCGCAGCGAACCGTTTCGGCAGCTGTGGGCGACCGGCGACGTACGGGAGAAGCGGCTGGGCGTCACCCGCGTCGTGCACCCGGTCGTCGGCACGCTCGAGTTCGACTACCACATGCTGACCGTGCCCGCCCGCCCCGACCGCTCACTGATCACCTACCTGCCACAGCCCGGCTCACCCACCGCCGAGGCCCTCAAGATGCTGCTGAGCTGGGTCGCCGACCGACCCGCCCCGGCCGGCCAGGAAGTTCCCGCCACGGCATCGGAGTCCGACGGGGAGTCCCGCTGACCCTTGAGGTCTCAAGCATTTCGCTCTCGAACGGCAACCTCATGTCCCTCGGCGGCGACCTCAGGGCATGACACCTGCAACACCCTCCCCCTCCGCCCCGCCCAGACACCGTCGCCGCCGCCTCGCGCGCAAGCCCGTCATCGGGTCGCTCGTGGCCGCGTCCGTGCTGGCGGGGGCCTGGTACGCGACCGCCGGGGCCGCGCCCTCGGCGGCCGGTGATCTCACCGTCACGAACACGACCGTGAGCCTGTCGGCGAAGTTCCCCTACCTCTCGGCGGGCTACAACAACAGCCGGGAGTGGACGCGGACGGCGACGGCGGTCGCGCCGAACGGCACCCTGCGGGTCGCCTGGCCCGCCTCGGACGGCATCCATGTCACGCCGCTGACGGCGGCCGGCAAGCGCTCCGGTGCCGACACGGTCGTCAAGGGGACGAAGGAGGTCGGGGGGCTCGTCGCGCACAACGACGGGTTCGCGCTGCTGACCCGGGTGGCCGACACCAACAAGTGGAAGGAGACGGCAGCCGCGCTCGTCCGCTACAAGAACGGCAAGCAGGCCTGGCGGACCAAGCTCACCGGTGCGTCCTCCGACGACACGGCCCCGCTGCTCGACGGCCAGCTCGCCTGGAACGGCAAGAAGTACGGCGCCTACTTCGTCGTGCACGGCGCGGGCGGCTTCGCCGACGGCCACTTCGGCGACAAGCTCGCCTACGTCGGCTCCACCGGCAAGAAGCTGAGCGGCGGCTGGGGTTGGGGCTGCTCCCACAACGAGGGCATAGCCCTGCGCGCCGAGACCAGCGGGAACTTCACCTCCCTCTGCTTCGACGACTGGCGGTCGGGGCTCTTCGTCTCCACCGGCATAGGCGCGCCCGACAACGCGCCCGTCGTCCAGCGCGAGCAGTGCTGGGCCGGTTACTGCGGCGGCACCTTCGCGGGCCGCACCGGCGACCTCGTGAAGTCCTCCAGCGGCCGGTACGCCACCGCGTTCGCCTCGCGCGGCGCGGCCTCCGCCAAGAAGAACCCGGACGACGCGAGCGGGCGGGGCTGGACGGTCAAGCCGAGGACGAGCACGCACCAGGTCGCCCTCGCTTTCCTCAAGAACCGGAACACCCCCTCGGGCAAGCCGGTCTACCTGACCTCCGCCAAGGGCACCGAGCACGTCAACGTGCGTGTCGCCCCGTACGGCAAGGACCGGCTCCTCGTCTCCTACGAGACGCTGAAGAACGCCAAGTGCGCGAGCGGCACCTGCACCGGCACCTTCACGGGCACCCACTTCCGGCTCGTGGACTGGAACGGCAAGCTCCAGGGCGCCGACAAGGTCGTGAAGGCCCGGATCTCCGGCGACATCGCGGTCCTCAAGGACGGGACGCTGACCTGGGCGTACGCGCCCGTCACCCCGTCCTACACGACCGCCCTCACCGGGGCGTCACCGACCACGAAGACGCTGAGGATCGCCCGTCTGACGCCGTAGCCCCGCGGTCGAACCGGAACGCCGCCCGCTCCCCGTCGGCCCAGGTCACGACCACGTCGTGCGCCCCCTCCACCACCACGGACACCAGTCCCGTGAGCGGCAGGGGGTCGGGGTCGGCGGTGAGACGGGCGAGCGCGACGAAGAGAGTGGCGTCCCCGGCCGTCGTGCCGTCGCATCCGGGGCCGTCCGTCTCCGACAGGCCGTGCGCGGGCGCGAGTTCGGCCCGTACGCCCTCCGCCGCCGCCCACCCCGTGATCCGCACGGGGGTGCCGGGCGCCGCGCCGCTCACCAGGTGGGCGCGGACCTCGACCGCGCCCCGGGCCACGACGAGGCTGGTGACCCGCACACCACTGTCGCCGACCGCGTGGCGGGACGCGGCCCACCCCTCCCCCACACCCAGCGGCTCGATGTCGACGCGGCTCGCGTCGCCGTCGACGATCACGCTGTTGTCGTACGTCCCGGTCGGCTCCGCCAGGGGCACGGGCTCCGTCACGGTGGAGTACGCGAGCCGGGTGTAGAAGGGGTCGTAGCGCACGTCCTCGCTGCCGTGGTTGTGCAGGCGGACCAGACCGTCCGAACGGGTGGACTGCAGGAGCCAGTTGGGCGGGCCGACGGGGCGCAGCTCGTCCTCGCGCTCCACCGGTCCCGGCTCCTCCGTCGCCGTCCACACCTCGTGGTCGGGCGGCAGGAGCAGGCCGAGGAAGCCCTTGCTGGCCCAGTACGGGGAGGCCGGCCCCGAATAGCCCTGCAGGACGGCGGAGTTCGGGCCGTGCCAGCCCAGCGACAGCAGGCCCCGGTCGTCGACGGCGCCCCGGTCGAGGAAGTACTTGAGCGCGCCCGAGGCCAGCCGCCGCGTCTGCCCCGGCGACAGCGGTGTACGGCCGGTGAGGGCGCCCAGCCAGAGCGGGACGGTCGTTGCGAAGCGGTAGGTGAGGGAGCGGCCCTGGTGGAGGGGGGCGCCGTCGCCGCCGAACAGGCGGGCGTAGTCGCCGAGATGGGTCGCCAGGCGGTCACCGTAACGGGCGAGGAGGCGGTCGTCCTGGGCGAGCCAGGCGTGCAGCACCGGGTAGAGGTGCATGGCCCAGCCGTTGTAGTAGTCGAACTTGCGGCCGTCACCGTCGGTGTACCAGCCGTCGCCGAGGTACCACTGCTCGATCCGGTCGAGGCGCTGCTCGACGACGCGGCGGGACAGCTCCGGTTCGTGCCCGATCTCTTCGAGGAAGCCGCCGACGGTCACCGGGAACAGCTCCCAGTTGCAGGGCCAGGGTTCGGCGGTGAGCGCGTCGCCGAGCCAGGCCGCTGCGCGCTGGCGGACGCCGTCGTCGAGGCGGTCCCAGAGTTCCTTCCTTGTCACGCGCAGCGCGAAGGCGATCGACGCGGCCTCGACGAGGGGCTGGCTACGGTCCTCGATGCGCGGCCAGACGCCCGCTACGCCGGCGGCGAGGCCGTCCGCGTAGCGGGCCAGCGCGGTGCCGTCCCGGCGGAAGGCGGCGAGGAGGAGGGTGCGGGCGTAGCCCTCCAGGCCGTCGGAGAGCCGGCCGGACCAGCTGGGGCGGTCGCCGGGCAGATGGTAGAGGGCCCCGTCGGCCGTCGCGTACGGCTCCACGGCGGCCAGCAACGTGTCGGCCGCGGCCTCCCAGTGGGCGCGGGTGTAGCCGGTGTACGGGCTGAGGGTGTGGTCGGCGTGGGGCTGGGAGTGCATGGCGCTGCGCTTTCTGACCGGGGTGAGTTTCTGGGGCGGCTGGGGTGTGTTGTCGGGTGCGGGTCGGTGGGGCTTCTCGCGCAGTTCCCCGCGCCCCTAAAAGATCGGGCCCTGCGGGGTGGAAGGACAGGGGTTGGTGGGCGGTGGGGAAAAGCATGGGGCGGAGCCCCTGCTTTTCAGGGGCGCGGGGAACTGCGCGAGAAGCCTCACCGGAGCCGCACCCGACACGCACCCCCCCCGCCCCGCGAAAACCTGGGGCGCCCCGGTTCCGGTCGGGGCGCCCCAGGCGTTCTACTCCGCTCTCGTCCGCCCCTCGGGCACCAGCCCCTGGGCGACGAGGGCGTCACGGACGAGGTCGGCGTAGACCGTCGCTCCGTGCACGGACGTGTGGGTGTTGTCCCGCTTCTCGTTGTAGAGGTACAGCGCCTTCGAACCCTCCGTGCCCAACGACTCCACCAGCGCCTTCGTCCCGGCGGTGAGGTCGATCAGCGGCACACCCCCCGCCGCCGCGACCTCACGGGTGACCGCCGGATGGTCGACACCCAGGCCGTTCACCAGCAGCGCCGTGCCGTTGTTCAGCGTGCCGTCGGCGTTGAACCAGCGGCGGACGATCGGGGTGACCAGCACAGGCCTGCCGCCCTTCTCCCGGACGCCCGCGACCAGCGTTTCCAGGTTGGCCCGGTACGTGGCCCCGTCGGTCTGCTTGTCGTTGTGGGCCAGCTGGATCAGCACCAGGTCACCCCGCCGGATCTGCGGCTGGACGGTGGCCCACAGCCGGGAGTCGGCCAGGTAGGACACCGTGCTCTCGCCGGAGTCGGCGTAGTTGGCGACCGAGACGCCCTTCCGCAGGTACTGCGGCAGCTGCTGGCCCCAGCCGGAGTAGGGATCGCCGGGCTGGTCGCAGACCGTGGAGTCGCCGACGAGGAAGATCTGCCGGGCCCGCTTCGCGGGGGTCACCCGGATGTCGGCCAGCGCGGGCGCCGAACCGCCGACGACCAGGTCGAGACCGGGCGTGCCGGCGGGGCCGGTGGGCTCGCCCTCGGGGGTGCGGACGTTCACGGTGAAGCTGCGGAAGACGGTGTCCCCGGCCTCAGTGGCCGTTTCGGCGAGCAGCGTGCGGCGCGCCTCGCCGGTGATCTTCGTGCTCGCCGGGTCCGCACCGCCGAGGCGGACCGTCACGTCGTACGTGCCGGCCGGGACGTCGAAGTGGCAGGCGTTCGCGGCGCAGTTCTCCAGGCCCAGGCCGGGGCGGCCCCGGTGCGCCTCGGCCGGTGCGGCCGCGAGGACCGTGCCCAGGGTCGCGGCCGCCGTCAGCGCGGCGACGGTGAAACGTCTCATTGCGGCTCCTCCGAGGGATGACATGACCCGGCGGCTGGACGGTACATCGTTTGGCAAGCGCTTTCTAGATGTCGGTGCACTTTCACAAGATTGTCAACTTCCCCATCGCGAAAGCCCTTTCGCGAAAACGATTCAACTGTCACCCTTCCGAATCACCCGCACTCCCCCCACGCACCTCCGAGGAGGCACCCCCGTGTCCGGATCCCTCGACCGCACGACGCCCGACCGCACGACACCGGGCCGTACAACGCTCGGCCGACGCGGCTTCGTCGTCGGTACCGCCGCCACCGCCGCCGGCGCAGCGCTCGCCGGTCCGCTGGCCGGCACCGCCCGCGCCGCGACGTTCGGCTACACCGACGACGGCACCAACTACGTGATCGACACCGGCGCGAACCTCGTGTTCAAGGTCAGGAAGAGCAACGGCGACCTGTCGTCGCTGGTCTACCGGGGCGTGGAGTACCAGGGCTACGGCGGCATGAACTCGCACATCGAGTCCGGCCTCGGCACCTCCACCGTCACCATCAGCCAGTCCGGCTCGACGATCCTCGTCTCCGTCACCTACGGCACGCTGAGGCACTACTACGCGGCCCGCAGCGGCGAGAACAACGTCTACCTGTGGACCAACAAGGCCGACACCTCGGTCTCCGCGACCCGCTTCATCCTGCGGGTGAAGGCGGGCCTGTTCCTCAACGACGAGCCCGACTCCTACACCTACGCGCCCACCACCATCGAGGCCTCGGACGTGTTCAGGAAGTCCGACGGCCAGACCCGCTCGAAGCACTTCTCCAGACTCCGCGTCATGGACTACAACTACGTCGGCTGGACGAGCGGGAGCGTCGGCCTGTGGGTGGTCCGCAGCAACCACGAGAAGGCCTCCGGCGGCCCCTTCTACCGCTCCCTGCTGCGCCACCAGAGCGCGGACGGCGGTGGCCTCTACGAGATCCTGTACTACGGCCAGAACCAGACCGAGGAGCAGCGGTTCGGCCTCCAGGGCCCGTACGTCATCGCGTTCACGGACGGCGGGGCGCCCTCGTCGTCGCTGTTCCCGGGCACCCTGACCACCTCGTGGGCGGACTCGCTCGGCCTGTCCGGATACGTCTCCGCGGGCGGCCGGGGCCGGGTGGCGGGCGTCGGCATCACGGGGCGGAACACGGCGTACGCGTACACGGTGGGGATCGCCAACTCTGCGGCGCAGTACTGGGGTTCGGCACGGGCATCGGACGGCTGGTTCTCGATCGGCGGGGTGCTCCCGGGGACGTACACCCTCACGGTCTTCAAGGGTGAGCTGGCGGTGTACACCACCTCGGTGACCGTCACGGCGGGCGGGACGACGACGCTGAACTCGATCGCGATCCCGTCCACCAACGACCCGTCGAACGCGTCCGCGATCTGGCGGATCAACGACTGGAACGGCACACCGAGCGGGTTCAAGAACGCCGACCTGATGACGTACGCGCATCCGTCGGACACGCGGGCCGCCGCCTGGACCGGCAACGTGGTGATCGGCAGCGGGAGCGAGACCTCGGCCTTCCCCTGCTACCTCTGGAAGGACGTGAACAGCGGTCTCCTCGTCTACTTCCGGCTGACCGCCGCGCAGGCCGCCGCCGCCCACACCCTGCGCATCGGGGTGACGACGGCCTACGCCAACGGCCGGCCGCAGGTCGTCGTGAACGACACCTGGACCTCGGCCATCCCCTCGCCGCCCACCCAGCCGAACACGCGGTCCCTGACCAACGGGTCCTACCGGGGCAACAACCACACGTTCACCTACAGCGTCCCGGCGTCCGCCTGGCTGACGGACACGAGTCAGTACAACGTGCTGAAGATCAACGTGGTGAGCGGTTCGGGGACGACCTCCTACCTCAGTGCGGGCACGGCGATCGACGCGATCGACCTGCTGAGCTGATCTACCGTCATGTCCCGCGCGTCCACTGCTGGTTGGTGCCGCTGTTGCACGTGTACGTGATGATCGCGGCACCGTCGGCGGTGGACGCGCCGTTGACGTCCAGGCATTCGCCGCTCGCGCGGGACTTGACGTTCACGTAGGAGCCGGTGGTGGTGAGCGAGAACTGCTGGGCGGTGTTGGAGGAGTTGCAGTTCTCCTGGGTGACCGTGTTGGCGTTCTCCTGGACGCACAGGGAGCTGTGCCGGGTCATCAGCTGGTAGTAGCCGCCGCCGACGGACTTGAACCAGTACTTCTGGTTGTTGCCGCTGTTGCAGGTGTACTGCTTGATCTGGGCGCCCGCCCACTGCGACTGGCTGGTGACGTCGGCGCACTTGGAGGAGTGGCGGGCGATCAGCGTGTTGTACGTGACGCCGGCGCCGCTGATCGTGCCCGTGGCGGTGTCGATCGTGACCTCGGGGGTCCAGGACATGGACATCGTGGTCGAGGTCGGGAAGGTCAGCGGCAGCCAGACGTAGCGGGAGTCGTTGACCGTGCCGCCGAGGGAGTTGCCCCAGCGGTCGCCCATGTAGAGGTAGGAGGTGGTCGACGTGCCCTGCACCGGCAGGACGTACGCGGTCTGCGAGCCGAAGGTCGTGGAGTCGCCGACGTTGGCCATGGCGGTCCAGGGGCCCGCGATGTTGGTGGCGGTGGCGTACTGCTGCTGGTTGGGGTTCCAGCCCGTGGCGCCCGAGGTCAGCATGAAGTAGACGTTGCCCCGCTTGAACAGGGCCGGGGCCTCGCGGTGGCCGCCGTGCCAGGGGTCGGCGACGAGGGCGGCGATGCCGGTGTAGTCGGCGGTGAGCCGGTAGATCTGGAGGTCGTAGTTCTCTCGGGCGGCCGAGATCATGTAGCCGGTGCCGTCGCTGTCCACGAACGTGGTGATGTCACGGGACATGTGCTGGCCCAGCGGGCGGAAGCTGCCCCGCCAGGTGTAGTTCCCGTCGACGGTGTCGGAGACGGCGACGGCGGCGCGGGCCTCGCTGTAGTCGACGCCGTTCTCCTTGTGCATCCACATCACGAACTTGCCGGTGGCCGCGTTGTAGATGACCTTCGGGCGCTCGATGTTGGCGGTCGCCAGTTCCGGGTCGGTGGCCTCGGTCAGGACGTGGTTGCGGAACTCCCAGTTCTTCAGGTCCGTGGAGCGGTAGGCCGAGACGTACCGGAAGGTGTTGTCGGCGTTGCGGTTCTCGCCGAACCAGTAGTAGTAGGTGCCGACCTTGAGGACGCCGCCGCCGTGGGCGTGCAGGGGGTTGCCGCCGCTGTCGGTGAACTGGGTGCCGTTGGTGATGGTCTGCGGCGCCGCCTCGGCGGGGCCGGCCGTGACGAGGGCGCCTGCCAGCGCCAGACAGAGCGCGAGGAGCATCGCGTACGCACGTCTCATCTCAGCTCTCCTTACCGAGTGTGCGGGGTGGGTGAGTCGGCCACGGGAACGCCGAAGTCGGGGGTGCCGTCGGGCTTCCAGCCGAGGCGCTGGATCCGCGTGTGCCGGTTGGGGTCGTTGAGCGGGTCTCCGACGATGTCCTTGTACTGGCGGGCGTGGTAGACGAGGACGTCGGTGCGGCCGTCCTCGGCGACGGTGAAGCTGTTGTGGCCCGGCCCGTACTGCTTGGTGGTGTCGTTGCTGGTGAAGACCGGCGTCGGGGACTTCGACCAGTTGCCGGGGTCCATGAGGTCGGCGTCCGCGTCGATCGTCAGCAGACCCATGCAGTAGTTGAAGTCGGTCGCGCTCGCCGAGTACGTCATGAAGAGGCGGCCGTTGCGCTTGATGACCGACGGGCCCTCGTTCACCTTGAAGCCGATGACCTCCCAGTCCAACTCAGGCGTTGTGAGCCGCACTTGAGGACCCGTCAGGGTCAGCGGGTCGGCCATCCTCGACAGCCAGACCGCGGTGTTGTTGTTCATCCCGGGCTCGTGCTGTGCCCACGCGAGATAGCGGGAGCCCCGGTGGGTGAAGGTGGTGGCGTCCAGGGAGAACGTCTCCCAGGCCGTCTTCAGCTGGCCGCGCTCGACCCAGGTGCCCTTGAACGGGTCGCGGTGGGAGTTCTCCAGGACCCAGATACGGATCGCCCAGATGTCCTCGGCGGGCGCGGAGGCGAAGTAGATGTACCACTTGCCGTCGATGCGGTGGATCTCGGGCGCCCAGATGTGCGCGCCCATCACGCCCGTGGCGTGCTTGCGCCAGATCACGGACTCGGCGGCCGTCGACAGGCCGCGCAGCGTGCGGGACCTACGCAGGATGATCCGGTCGTACTCGGGCGCGGTGGCCGTGAAGTAGTAGAAGCCGTCGGTGTGCCGGTTGATGTGCGGGTCGGCGCGGTTGCGGACCAGCGGGTTGACGTACGGCGGCCGGGAACCGGCCGCGTGGGCGACGGTCGCGGGGATCGCCGTGAGGGCGCCGGCGGCCAGGGCTCCCTTCAGGAGCAGACGGCGGTTCGGGGGTTCGGGGACGATGTGGTCGCGGTCCATGTGACTGTGGCTTCCTCTCGGAGGGGGGAACAAAAGGAAACAGAAATGTTCGACATATCGCACAAGATCTTTCATTCCGAACGCCGAAAAGGTAAGGGCGTGTTACGAGGAGGTCAACGGGTCGCGCGAGATGAACACAGGCTCACAGGAACGGAACCGGGGTCCGAGGCCCCGGTCCGAGGTCCGGATCCGAGGCCCGCGGGAGATTTCTGTTATCGCGGCGGCGCCCGGACCGTCCCCCATGACGTGCGCACCCATATCCACAAGACAGCGTCGGCCGCCGGAGCCCTGGCGGTCACCGCCCTGATGCTCGGCGCCCCGACCGCGACCGCCGCCGGCCCGCGCGACGCGACCGCCGACGTCCTGGCCGGGCGGAACGTCACACTCGCCGGGGACACGGTGGTGACCGTGCCGCCCGGCACGACCACGTACGACGGTGTGTTCAGCGGCACCGGCACGCTCACCGTGCGGGGCACCGGGACGCTGGTCCTCACCAGGGACAGCGACTTCACGCTGCCGAAGTCCCGGCAACGGCAGAGCGTGCGGATCCTCGGCGGGAACCACCCGTACGTCACCGTCACCCGCCCGGACCCGCCCGCCGTGACCGTCGCGAAGGGCGCGACCCTGCAGTACGGGAACAGCGGCTCGACCGGGGTGATCGGCCACTACCCGTACGACACCCCGGCGTTCCGGCTCAACCAGAACAACATCCGCGTCGACGGCACCCTGCGGCTCGCCCTGAAGGACGTCGCGTACAACCTGGGCACCATCAGCGGCTCCGGCCTGGTCACCCAGCCGAGGTTCCTCTGGGCCACCTGGGACCTGTCGGGCACCCACCCCTTCACCGGGGTCATCGACAACGGCACCCAGGTGAACGCGGGACGACCGGAGTTCGCGACCGCGCTGCCGAACGCGCGCAAGGTCCTCAACCAGGGCACCTGGACCGTGGACACCCCGCTCGGACAGACCGTCACCCAGGGCATGGACTTCTACCAGCGCGAGTACGGCAGCGACATCAACGTCCAGTCGCGGCCCGGCAGCAAGGTGATCCTCACCGGGCAGTACAGCTGGTCGGACCGGGGCGGCGACACCGACCCCTCGCTCAGCGACCCCGCCCTGAACTGGACGCCCGCGCGCAAGAACGTCAACAAGCGCGGCACCAACATCAAGGGCGCGAACGTCCAGTGGGGCGACGGGACGACGAACAAGATCTTCATGCCGGGCACGGCCGAGACGGTCTACATCAACCTGCTGGCGGCCCGGTCCCGTTCCCTGCTCACGTTCGACTACAACGGGCCCGTCACCCTGGGCGCCCCCATCGGCGGCGGCCGCTTCCACGACACGCTCTCCGCGCCCGGCGCCGGGGACATCGTCATCGCGGGGACCAAGGGCAACGACGTCACCTTCGCCGCCGTGCAGTACTACAACGGCTCGACGACGGTCGAGAAGGGCGCGGTGCTGCGGCTGGGCAGCGGCAGGGCCGGGGGCGACGGCGGCCTCTACACCAAGGGCGACCTGTCCAAGGTGGTCAACAACGGTTCGCTGATCGTGCGCAACGTCGCGAAGCCGGTGACGTTGTCGCGGATCGGCGGCAGCGGCTCGCTCACCCAGTCGGGCAAGGCCACCACGACCCTGACGGGCACGGCGGTGACCTACACGGGGGCGACCAACGTCACCCGGGGCACCCTGGCACTCCGTTCGGGAGCGACGCTCTCCCACAGCAGGACCGTCCGGCTCACCACCCCCGGCGCGACGCTCGACGTGGGCGGCTCCGGGCTGAAGGTGACCAGGTCGCTGTCCGGCAGGGGCACGGTGAAGGGGGCGGTGACCAACGCGGGTGTGGTCGTCGCCGGCCTCACCGTGACCGGCGGCTACACCCAGACCGCCAAGGGGCAACTGGTGCTGCGGGAGCGGCCGTTGAAGGTGAGCGGGGCGGTGCGGCTGGCCGGTGGGCTGGACTTCGCGGCCCTGTCCGACGTCGGCGGGCCCGGCGAGACGATCACCGTGATCGACCACCGCGGCAAGGGCGCCACCACCGGGACGTTCACCGGGCTGCGGGAGGGCGCGAAGGTGAAGCTGGCCGACACCACGTACCGGATCGGCTACAAGGGCGGCGACGGCAACGACGTCGTCCTCACCCAGACGAAGGGGAACCCGGCGCCGTCCGTGAAGGCCGCCGACGCCGGCGCCGGCCCCGACGCGCAGGACCCCCGTACGCAGAACGCGAGCGCCTCGGCCGACGGCCGCTTCGGCTGGTGGCCGTACGCACTCGCCGTCGGCTGCCTCTCCGGGCTGCTGGTGCCGGTCACCAGGCGCCGCAGGAACAACCGGCGCGGGGGCGGGCGGCACGCGGCCACGGGCTGAGCGCGAGGTACCGCGCCCACCGGGGCGCACCAGGGGTCGGGCGGTCACCGCACGGGGGTCGGTGGCCGCCCGACTCCGTCCGCCGGGCCTCTCGCCCCCTCGTCGGCTGCCTTCGGCGGAACGGCAGGCCGAACCTAGGCGGTGGCCTCCGCCTCGTCCTCGGCCCCCTCCTGCCGCCCCCGCAGCCAGACGTACACCGGGATGCCCGCGAAGAGGAACAGGGCGCCCTGGTAGACGGCCGCGTAGCCGGCGCCGGCGATCAGCCAGAAGGAGAAGGCGAAGGAGAGGGCGGCGACGATCAGGTCGCGGGCCAGACCGGCGGGGCGGACCCGCTCCCGGGTGCCGCGGGCCAGCCAGTACAACTGGGCGGCGGCGGACAGCAGGTAGGGGACGCAGCCGGTGAACGTGGTGATGAGAACGAGGACACGGAACGCGGTGTCCGGGTCGTCCGCGTAGTTGACGACGATGAGCAGCGTGCCGAGGACGGCGGTGGCGAGGACACCGAAGCCGGGGACGCCGCCCTTGCCGATCCGGGCGAACGGCTTCGGGAAGAGCCCGTCGCGGGCGGCGGCGTACGGCATCTGGGCGCTGAGCAGGACCCAGCCGTTGAGACAGCCCACGATCGAGGCGACGGCGACCAGCGCGATCACCGTGCCGCCCCAGCTGCCGCCGGCCATCGAGTTCACGGCGTCGGCGAAGGGCGCCCCGGACTCGACGAGTTCCTCGTGCGGGACGAGGCCGAACACGGCGATCGTGCCGAGGATGTAGACGACGGCGGAGGCGACGGTGCCGAGGACGCTGGCGCGGCCGACGTTGCGCTCGGGGTCCTTGACCTCGCCCGCGCTGACGGCGGCCGACTCCACGCCCAGGAAGCTGTAGAGCAGGAGCGCGGCCGCGGCGGCGACCGCACCCGGGGCGCTCTCACCGGAGGCGTTGAACGGGCCGAAGTTGTCGGTGTCGACGAAGAACAGGCCGACGGTCGCGACCAGCAGCAGCGGCACGAACTTCAGCACGGTGGAGACGATCTGCACGGCGCCCACGTAGCGGGTGCCCGCGAAGTTCGCGGCGGCGGGCAGCCACAGGGCGGCCAGCGCCACCAGCGCCAGGACGACCTTGCTGTCGCCGAGGGGTATCAGCACGTCGACGTAGCCGACGACACCGACGGCGAGCGCGGCGATGCTGACCCAGCACATCGTCCAGTACGACCAGGCCGACAGGAAGCCCGCGAAGGGCCCGAAGGCGTCGCGGGGGTAGACGTAGAGGCCGCCGGTGACCGGGCTGCGCCGGGCCAGTTTCCCGAAGAGCAGGGCCAGCAGGACGGCGGCCACGGAGAGGATGACGAACGCGAGCAGGCTGACGGTGCCGTAGGGGGCGACGGCGGCGGGGAGGGTGAAGATGCCGCCGCCGATGATGTTGCCCATGACGAGGGCGGTGGCGGCGGCGAGCCCGAACTTGCGGCCCGAGGCGGTCGCGCCGGCGGGTGAGGTCGGTTCGGGCTCGGTGGTCTCGGGGGTGCTGGTCGTGGTCATCGCGGTTCCCGGGGGATGGGGCGGGGTGGGGACGGGGAGGGCGTGATCGTACCGCCGCGGTCCACATGGTGGTCAATCTGTTCATGTACTGGACACACTCGGGTGTGGCTCCGCACCTGGACTACCGTCGTCGGCATGACCAGCAACGCACCCGGCAGCTTCCCCCACGTCCCCGGTCCTCGCGTCGGCCCCTTCGCCGCGGCCCTCGCCGCCGATGTCCTCGTCCTCGACGGCGGTATGTCCAACCAGTTGGAGTCGGCCGGGCACGACCTGAGCGACGAGCTGTGGTCGGCGCGGCTGCTCGCGGAGCGGCCGGAGGCGATCGCCGAGGCCCATCTCGCCTATTTCGAGGCGGGCGCGAGCGTGGCGATCACCTCCAGCTACCAGGCCACCTTCGAGGGCTTCGCGAAGCGCGGCATCGGGCGCGAGCGGGCGGCCGAACTCATGTCGCTGAGCGTCGAGTTGGCCGTGGACGCGGCGGTCGAGGCCACCGCGCGGGGCATCACGCGCCCGCTGCTGACGGCCGCCTCGGTCGGCCCGTACGGGGCGATGCTGGCGGACGGCTCCGAGTACCGGGGCCGGTACGGGCTGAGCGGGGCCGAGTTGGAGCGGTTCCACCGGCCCCGGCTGGAGGTCCTGGCCGCCACCCACCCCGACGTCCTCGCGCTGGAGACGATCCCCGACACCGATGAGGCGGAGGCGCTGCTGCGGGCGCTCCGCGGTCTGGACGTGCCCGCCTGGCTGTCGTACACGATCGCCGGTGACCGCACTCGTGCCGGGCAGCCGCTGGAGGAGGCCTTCGCGCTCGCCGCGGACGTCGAGGAGATCGTGGCCGTGGGCGTGAACTGCTGCTCGCCCGACGACGTGGACGGCGCGATCGAGACGGCCGCGCGGGTCACCGGCAAGCCCGTCGTGGTGTACCCCAACAGCGGGGAGACCTGGGACGCGTCGGCACGGGCATGGACCGGGCGGTCGACGTTCACCACCGAGCAGGTGGAGGGGTGGCGGGCGGCCGGGGCCCGACTGATCGGCGGGTGCTGCCGGGTGGGCCCCAAGGCGATCTCGGCCATCGCGAAGTCCCTGGCCTGACGGACCCGGGGCGTCCGCCGTTCACCCGCTGCTAGCCTCCCTCCGGGGAAACCGGTTACCGAGAGGGTGCCGAAAGGCTGGGTGGGGTGGGCCATGACGAGGAAGAACGCGGACGGCGGCCGCAGCACGATCCGGGACGTCGCCGCTCGGGCCGGTGTCTCGGCGGCCACGGTGTCGCGGGTCCTCGGCGGGGTCTACCCCGTGAGCGCCACGACCCGCACGCAGGTGCTGCGGGCCGTCCGCGAACTGGACTACGTCGCCGACGCCCGTGCCAAGGCGATCGCCGGGGCCGGCACCCCCACCCTCGGCTTCGTCCTCGACGACATCACCGGCCCCTCGTTCGCGCTGATGGCGCACGGTGTGGAGCGCGAGGCGACCCGGCTCGGCCACCTCTGCCTGGTGTGCAGCACCGACGGGGACGCCGCGCACGAGGCGGACTTCATCGAGACGATGCGGGCGCAGCGGGCCGCCGCCGTCATCCTGGTCGGCGGCGGCGCGGACACCCCCGAGTACCGGGCGCGCACCGCGCGGATCGCCGACGGGCTGGCGGCCGCCGGGTCCCGGCTGGTGCTCTGCGGGCGGCCGCCGCTGGACCCCGGGGCGCCGGTCACCGTCATCGAGTACGACAACGAGGGCGGCGCGTACGCCCTGTGCGCGCACGTCCTGTCCCAGGGGCACCGGCGGATCCTGTTCCTCGGCGGGAAGCCGGAGCACACGACCGCGCAGGGGCGTGAGCGGGGGTATCTGGCGGCCCATCGGGCGCGGGGCGTGGAGACGGATCCCGCGCTGCGGCTCACCGGCGACTTCACCCGGGACTCCGGGTACCGGTCGATGCGGCGGGCGCTGGCGGAGGGGCTCGACTTCACGGCGGTGATGGCGTCGACCGACATGGTGGCGGCGGGGGCGCTGACCGCGCTGCGCGAGGCGGGGGTGTCGGTGCCGGGGGATGTGTCCCTCGTGGGCTACGACGACATCCCGTTCGCGCGTGATCTGTGTCCACCGCTCACGACGGTGCGGGTGCCGTACGAGGAGTTGGGGCGGTTGGCGGTGCGGACGGCGTTGGAGCGGGGGCGCTCCGCTGGGGGCGAGCACTTGTTGCTGGGGACGCATGTGGTGGTGCGCTCATCGGTGGGGGTGCGTGGGGGCTGATCGCGCAGTTCCCCGCGCCCCTGGAGGGGCGCGGGGTGCGGGAACTTGCTGTCTACTTCGCTTCGTTGTCGTACTTCGCGGTCGACCAGAAGTAGCCGAGGACCGTGAGGGCCAGGGACCAGGCGACGGCGAGCCAGCCCTGGTGGCCGATCTCGGTGCCGAGGAGCAGTCCGCGCAGGGTCTCGATGGCGGGGGTGAAGGGCTGGTACTCGGCGATCGGCTGGAACCAGCCCGGCATCGTGTCGGCCGGGATGAAGGCGCTGGAGATGAGGGGCAGCAGGACCAGCGGCTGTGCGCTGTTGGCGGCGGCCTCGGCGTTCGGGCTGGACAGACCCATGCCGACCGCGATCCAGGTGAGCGCCAGCGAGAACAGCGCGAGCAGTCCGAACGCCGCCAGCCACTCCAGGACCGAGGCGTCGACGGACCGGAAGCCGATGGCGACACCCACCGCGCCGACGAGCACCACACTGGCCACGCACTGCAGCACGCTGCCGGCGACGTGCCCGACGAGGACGGAGCCGCGGTGGATCGCCATCGTGCGGAAGCGGGCGATGATGCCCTCGTTCATGTCGGTGGCGACCGACACCGCGGTCCCGACGACGGTGCCGCCGATGGTCATCATCAGGATGCCGGGGACGATGTAGGCGATGTAGTCGGAGCGGTCGCTGCCGCCGATGCCCGTGCTCATCACGTCGCCGAAGATGTAGACGAAGAGCAACAGCAGCATGATCGGGGTCAGCAGCAGGTTGAGCGTGAGGGAGGGGTAGCGGCGCGCGTGCAGGAGGTTGCGGCGCAGCATCGTGGACGAGTCGCGGATCGCGAGGGCGACGGGGTTCGGGCGGGCGGTGGCCAGGGGGGCGCTCATCGGACGGTCTCCTTGGACTGGTTCGGCTGGGCGGGGACGTCGGTGCCGGTCAGGGCGAAGAACACGTCGTCGAGGTCGGGGGTGTGCACGGTGAGTTCGTCGGCCTCGATGCCGGCGGCGTCCAACTGGTCGAGCACGGCGCGCAGTTCGCGCTGGGTGCCGCCGCTGGGGACGTGCAGGGCGAGGCTCTCGTCGTCCCGGGTGACCTCGCGCAGCGCGGAGGCGGCCGAGCGGTAGGCCGCCGGGTCGGTGAAGCGGAGTCGGACGTGGCCGCCGGGAATCTGCCGCTTGAGCTCGTCGGCGGTGCCTTCGGCCGCGATCCGGCCGCCGTTCAGCACCGCGATGCGGTCGGCGAGTTCGTCGGCCTCCTCCAGGTACTGGGTGGTGAGGAAGACGGTGACGCCGTCGGCGACCAGTTCCCGGATGATCTGCCACATGTTGTGGCGGCTGCGCGGGTCGAGGCCGGTCGTCGGCTCGTCGAGGAAGATGATCCGCGGGCCGCCGACCAGGGTCATGGCGATGTCGAGTCGGCGCTTCATGCCGCCCGAGTAGGTGGAGGCGGGCTTCCCGGCGGCCTCGGTGAGGTCGAAGCGCTCCAGCAGTTCGGCGGCGACCCGCCGCCCCTCCCTCCGGGGCAGGTGGTGCAGGTCCCCCATGAGGAGCATGTTCTCCTCGCCGGTGATGAGCCCGTCGACGGCGGAGAACTGCCCGGTGACACCGATCGTGGCGCGGACCGCCTGGGGGTCGGCGGCGAGGTCGTGGCCGCCGACCCGGATCCCGCCGGAGCCGGGGCCGGGCGGGACGAGGGTGGAGAGGATCTTGACGACGGTGGTCTTGCCGGCGCCGTTCGGGCCGAGCAGGGAGAAGATCGTTCCCTCGGGAACGGTCAGGTCGACTCCGTCGAGCACGACCTTGTCGCCGTAGGACTTGCGCAGCCCGTTCGCCGCGATGGCCGGGGTGGTCATGATGGGTGCTCCTTCAGAGCCGCAGGTCAGAGGTCAGGGGCGGGGGCGGGGGTGAGAGGCGGGGCGGGGCGGGGTCAGAGGCTGCGGGCGGTGATGTCGCCGTAGCCGGTGGTCGCGTGGATGTCGAGCCGGGCGTCGGCGTCCCCGGTGTTCCTGAGGGAGTTGTGGATCCGGCCGTGGGAGGTGCCGGCGTCCAGGGAGGCCGAGGCGTCGGCGGCGGCGCCGACGGAGATCTCGCCGTACCCGGTGTGCAGGGTGACCGTGCCGCGGGCGGCCTCGGTGATGCGCAGGTCGCCCTTGCCGCTGGTGATGTCGGCGGGGCCGTCCAGGCGGCCGACCAGTGCGTCGCCGGCCAGGATGTTCAGGCGGGCGCTGCCCACCTCGTCGAGCTTGACCTGACCGTGCGCGCCGTCGATGGCGACATCACCCAGCCGCCCGACACCGCGGAACTCGGCGGCGGCCGCCTTGGCCTCGACATGGGAGCCGGCGGGCAGTTGGACGGTCACCTCCAGGCTGCCGGACTGGCCGAGGATCTCGCTCTTGGCCGCCGGGGCCTGGATCCGCAGGACCCCGTCGCTGTAGTCGACCGTGGTCCGCTCGGCGGCCCGGACGTCCCGGCCCTTGGCGGCGTCGGCGGGCCGGACGTCGACGGTGGTGTCGGCCCGGTCGGCGGCGATGAACCGCACGCGCCCGGCGGGGATGTTCAGGACGGCGGAGATCGGGGCGGGGGTGTCGAACTTCTGCATGGTGTGTCTCCTTCGGCTCTGCGTTCGGCGTTTCGTTTCCGACAACGGAAAAGCTACGTTGCGTTCGAGGATCGAGCAACATACTCGTTGCGAAGGAACGACAAACATGCAGGTGAAAGCCGAGAAATCATTGCAACGGGCTGGAGAGTAACGCAACATTCCGAGGGTGTTGCGTTGCAATGGGTGGGGCGTGAACGCTATAGTGGGCGCTCCGCCGAGCACGAAGGAGAACAGCGATGCCGGGAGGCAGGCTCACTCAGCAGGAACGCCAGCAGATCGCGCTGGGGCTGGCCGACGGCCTCGCCTACGCGGAGATCGCCCGACGCCTGGAACGCCCGACCTCGACGATCACGCGCGAGGTGCTGCGCAACGGCGGCCCCACCGCCTACCGCGCCGACCTGGCCCATCGCGCCACCGAGCGCCGCGCGCACCGGCGTCGCGGGACCACACCCCGGGCGGCACAGACCCCCGAGCAGGCCCACGGCCGCGACGCCGAGGCGGTACGCGAGTTCGAGGAGACGTTCACCAACGTCATGATGGCCTCGGGCATGCCCACGATGATGGCCCGGGTGATGGCCTGCCTCACCCTCACCGACAGCGGCAGCCTCACCGCCTCCGAACTGGCCCACCGGCTCCAGGTCAGCCCGGCGTCCATCTCGAAGGCGATCGCGTTCCTCGACAGCCAGGGCATGGTCCGCCGGGAGCAGGGCGAACGCCGCCGGGAGCGCTATGTCGTCGACGACGACGTCTGGTACCAGTCGATGATCGCCAGCGCCCGCGCCATCGCCCAGGTCGTCGAGACCGCCCGCCAGGGCGTCGGCGTCCTCGGCACCGGCACTCCCGCCGCCGCCCGCCTGGAGAACGTCGCCCGCTTCCTCGACTTCGTCGGCGAGAACACCGTCCGCGCCGCCGAGCAGGCCCGCGAGATCCTCCACACCAAACCCCCGGCGCGCACGGACGGCACCGCCGCACCCGACGCGGACCGCGAGTAGGCAGGCCCGGCGGCCGGCCTCACGGGCTCCGGCGGAAGCGGCGCAGGGCCGGGAGGGGGCCTCCGCCCGAGGTGACGAAGGTGCCGGCGCCCTGGACCCTGCGCGGTCGCCGCGCATCCGCGGCCCAGAGGGCGAGTTCGGGGTCGTAGGGGCCGAGGACGACGGGCTCGGCGTCCGGGGAGTCGAAGACGCGGACCGGATGGGTGTGGTCCCAGACCGGCCAGCCGGGTGTGCCCTCCGTGGCGAAGCCGACCCAGGCGCTGTGCAGGGCGGTGGCGAGGTCGTGCGGCGCGTGCTCGCCGGCGAGCTTGGCGGAGGCGGGCGTGTCGCCGGTGTCGAAGACGAAGCCGAGTTCGAGGGCGTGGCAGGAGCCGAGGGCGGGAACGCCCGAGGACCAGGCGAACTCGTAGACCCAGGACCGGGCCTGGTCGACGCGGGCGTCCGCCACCCGGTGCAGGGGGACCCGCAGGAGGTGGTCGGTGACGAGTTGGCCGACCAGGTCGGCGGTGCCCTTGTCCGGGTGGAGTTCCCGGTAGGCGCGCGGGACCTCGGGGCCGCAGTGACAGCGGGCGCGGGCGCCGGCCAGCGCGACGGTCCCGAGGCGGTCGACGCGTTCCTGGAGGCCGCCGGGGACGAGCCAGAGCCGGTGCTCGTCGCGGGTCCAGCCCATGAGGAGGTCGGTCCCCGGGGCCGCGCCGTGCTCGGTCAGCGCCTGAAGCGGGTCGGTGGGCAGCAGGTCGCCGTCGACGACGATGCCGAAGGCGGGACCGCCGAGCACCGGGCTGCTGAGACGGCCGACCTCGGCCTGCGCCTCGGCGAGCGCGGAGCGGTCGACGGCGGCGAAGGCCTCGGCGGTCGCCGGGACCTTGAGCCGGTTCGCCATCCGGCGGACCATCCGGCGCACCTTGTCCCGGTCCAGGGCCTCCGGCGGCCCGCTCTGCAGCACGGCCCGGCGGAACAGGCCCCGGGCGCGGGGCATGGCCAGCAGCGCGCCGACGCTGATGGCGCCGGCCGACTGGCCGGCCAGGGTCACCCGGTCCGGATCACCGCCGAACGCCCCGATCGACTCCCGCACCCACTCCAGCGCGGCCAGCTGGTCACGCAGCCCGAGGTTGGGCGGGGCGTCCGGGAAGAGGCCGTAACCCTCCACGCCCAGGCGGTAGTTGAGGGAGACCAGCACCACCCCGTCACGGGCGAAGGCGGCGCCGTCGTAGACCGGGACCGCCGACGAGCCCCGGGTGAGGGCGCCGCCGTGGATCCAGACCAGGACCGGCAGCCGGGCCCCGTGACCCGGCTCCGGCGTCCACACGTTCAGGTTGAGGCAGTCGTCGCCCGGGACGACGGGGTCCGACAGATAGCGGGCGAACGCCTCCGAGTACGGCGGTTTCGGAGGCGTCGGTCCGAAGGCGACGGCGTCACGCACCCCCGGCCAGGGCTCGGGCGGGGAGGGCGGGCGGAACCGTCGGTGACCGAAGGGAGGGGCCGCGTACGGGACGCCCCGGAACACCGCGATCCGCGCACCCCCGCCGTCCACGGCCTCGTACGTGCCGCGTACGTCCCCGTACGGGGTCCTGACCACGGGGTCCCGCCGGTCTGCCGTCATGCGCACCAGCTCCTCACGCCGCCCGCTCGTGAACCGTCGTCCACCTCAGAGCACCACATCCCCTCGCGGTATTCCGGTCGTGCCGGGTCCCGAGCGGCCGTTCGGGCGACAGCGGCCGCTCGGGGGCGGTGGCTACCTGGCGTACAGCAGGGTGCCGAAACCCAGCTGGTCGTAGCCGCCGCTGTTGGGGCCGTAGTCCCCGCCTCCGCCCTCCGGGCGCACGCTCTCCGCCATTCGCGTGATGTACGGGACGGACAGGCCCCGCCGCCTGGCGTAGTGGTAGTGGAGGAGGTCCCACACGGGGCGGACCTGGCCGCGGCCGCTGGAGGAGATCACGGTGTGGGTCTGCTGGGCGCAGTTCTGCCCGGTGCCCCAGGTGTAGGCGGTGAAGGGCACGTCCTCGCCCAGGTTGTACTTGGCGACGTACTGGGCGGCCTTCATGAACCGGTTGTTGTCGTAGCCGTAGAGGTCCTCGCCCTGGGACCAGGCCATCTCGCAGAAGGCCCCCATCTGGCCCATGCCCATCATGGTGTGCCCCTGGTCGCGGCCGGACTCCTGCCACTGGGCGAGGCCCTGGCTGTCGTACAGGAACGGCACCGCCCTGCGGATCGCGCCGTTGCCCGCGCCGTTCTTGAAGTAGTTCACGGCCTGGTCGTACTTGGCGCCGTCGTCGCACAGGATCCCGATCGCGAGGATCGAGTTCATGGTGCACAGGTCCCAGTTGGCCCAGTAGTTGGTGATGCAGGCGTCGTTGTGGTTGTTCAGGAACTGGTTGTTGAGCGGGTAGAAGACGTTGAGCATCATCGTCTTGAACCGCTCCAGGTCGAATCCGCCGTAGCCGCGCATCAGCTCGGCGACGTTCGCGAACTGGTAGCCGTAGATCCCGGCGGCCAGGAACCGGTCCGCGTTGCCGGTGACGGTGGTGAGCGTCGACGACCAGGCGTTGAGGATGCGGACGGCCGCGTCGCCGTGGGCGGTGGTGCCGGCGATCTTCCAGCGCAGCGCGTTCTGGTAGGCGGCGTGGATGTCGTTGTAGAGGATGCCGTAGTTCTCGCCGGTGCCGCCGCGGATGATCGTGGCCTGCGGCCGGGCCGTCCAGGTGGCGGCGGAGTGGGCGTTGGCGGTCAGCCGGTTCCAGCCGGACAGCCACGGGTCGTCGCCGGCGGCCACCCGCACCTTGGCGCGGTTGAGTTCGCCGTAGGCGTGCAGCATGCCGGGGTGGGTGAAGGTGGCCGGGGCCGCCTCCGCCGTCGTCGTGACGGAGGAGGCGGCGCCCAGCGCGAGGGCGGCGGTGAGACCGCCGGCGGTCCGCAGCAGACCTCTGCGGCTCAACTCGCGCTCGGGAGCGAGCCCTTCGGGGCTCGTGTGGGGGGACGTGCGGCTCATTCCTTGTCTCCATTCCATGGAGGAGCCTCGCGGACCCGAGGGCCCGCAGGCTCTAGAGGGGGGTGATGCTCACCTCGCTGAATCGCGCGGTGACGTGGGCCAGGGGGTCGCGGGAGCAGACCACCAGACCCACGTGGTAGGGGGCGTCACCGAAGCCGGGGATCTCTCCGTCGGCGAGGGGGGTGAAGGTGACACCTCCGTCTGTGGACACCGCCGCGGAGAACGCGGTCCCGACGCGTCTCAGCCGCAGCAGGCAGGGGGCGGCGACCGTGGCTCCGCCCGTGAACGCCGACCGTCCGGCCACGGTCGTCCGCAGCATCAGCTGGGCGCTCGTGCCGCCGCTGACGATCGCCCCGGCCGCCTGGTCGAACGGCGACAGCGACTTGGCCATCACCAGCCCGACCCGGTCGGCGGTGGCCCCGGTGCGGGAGTCCAGCCGGGCGGTGACCTCGCAGTCGCCGGTGACCTGTCGCCGCACGAACTGCCCGGTCATCCCCTGGTTGTTGACGGACAGATCGACACCGGCGCCCCGTACGACGAAGGTCCCGTCCTCCTCGTACGCCGTACTGCCGGGGGTACGGACCGCGACCACGCCCAGGGTCCCGAAGGCGCGCTCGTCGAGGACGACGTCGCCGAGATCGCCGTACGTCCAGGGGGCGGGCGGCGGTGTGCCGACGGTCAGGGTGAGGGTGCCGGACGCCTCGCCCGCCGCGTTGCCCGCGGTGGTCGTGACGGTGAACTCGCCGGTCCGGGTGGGGGTTCCGGAGATCAGACCCGTGCGTTCGTCGACGCGCAGGCCCGCGGGGAGTCCGCTCGCGCCGAAGCGTGCGGGGGCGTGCGAGGCACGGATCAGGTACTGGAAGAAGGCGCCGCTGTTGGCGAACGCCTTGGCGGCGGCGGCGAGTTGTGGCACGGCGGGTGACGGCATGCGCGCGGCGGCCGGCTCCGAGCGGGGGCCGGGTCCGCCCTCGTTGGTCTTCGTGACGACGTAGTGGTACGTCGTGCCGGGCGTGCCGGTGGCGTCCGTGTACCGGAGGCGGGCGCCGAAGCCGACCGGGGCGACGCCGGTCGCGATCGTCCGGTAGGTGCCGTCGGGGCGGGTGGCGCGCCGCACCCGGTAGCGGGCGGAGAGGTCGGGGTCGGTCCAGGTCAGCTCGACCGCGTCGGCGCCGGCGCCGGCCCTGAGGTCGGTGACCTGTCGGGCGGGGCGGGGCACCGACCAGACCTCTCCCCCGGTGGCGGAGACGACGGTGACGTTGTCGAAGGCGCCGGTGCCGGTGTCGGCGTACTCCTCGTCGACGCCCAGACAGGACGTGAGGACCAGTCCGGCGTGCGCGGTCCGCCCCAGGTCGACCTCGGCGCTGCCGACTTCGGTCCACCGGACGCCGTCCGGGGAGATCGCCCCGGTACAGCGGCGGCCCTTGCGGATCACCCGCACCCAGTACGGCGCCCGCAGCCGGTAACCGTCGCCGGCGCCCTCGACGTACGGCGCCTCCAGGGGGGTCGCCGACTCCGGGAGCGCGCCCAGGCTGGAGATCGGGAACGCGGCGGCCGTGGTGATCGCCTGCTGCTGGGTGGGCGGCACGGGCGTGCTGCCGGTCGCCGAAATATCGGCCCCCGCCGCCTTCCGGACGGTCCACACCCCGCTCCAGGTGTGCAACGGCAGCCCCTGGATCAGCATCGAGGCGTGCGCGGCGTCCACGTCGAGGGCGTCGCGGAGGGTGACGCCGATCTTGGAGTACTGGGAACTGAGCGGCCACACGATCCGGGCGGTGACCGTGCCGTCGCCCCGCAGCGGCAGATGGGCCAGGTGGTACGTGTCGGCCGTACCGCTCGCCCGGAGCACGAACCGCTCGCCGTCGAACAGGGCCGAACCCGGGACCCGTACCGCCCCCAGGTCCCGGTCGTCCCACGGACCGGGCAGGCCGGCGGCAGCAGCTACGGGCATCGAACTTCCGCTGTCACCACGTGAGTTGGAGGCGACGACGGTGTAGTGGTACGTCCGTCCCCGGCGCACCTCCCCGTCGGTGTACGTCGGCTCGTCGAGGCCGGTGGCGACCTCCTCGTACGGGCCCTCGGGGCGGGTGGAGCGCCGGACGGTGTACCCGGTGGCCCAGGCCGACGGCAGCCACGCCACGGTCACGGCCCCGGGGCCGCCCACCGCCGTGACCCCGGCCGGGGGCGCCGGCACGGGTGTCGACGCGGGCGCCGTGGCTCCGGCGTAGGTGAAGGTGCCGAAGCTCGGGAGATCGTCGTTGCTGCCTTCGACGACGCGGGCGCCCCCGGTGCCCCGGAAGACCGCCGCCTTCGTCGCGGGGGTGTCGAGGCCGCGCACCCCGGCGTAGTGGGCGAGGTACATCTCGTGGATCGGGGGGAGGGTGCCGCGGCCGACGGCCGAGACGGTCTTCTTGATGTACTTGCCGGTGCGGTCCAGATCGGGGGTGAAGGGGACGTCGCCGCCGAGGTTGTAGCGGGCGGCGTACTCGGCGTTCGCCAGGAGCCGGTTGCCGTCGAAGCCCCACAGGTCCACGCCCTGGTTCCAGGCGACCTGCGCCGCGTCGCCCATCAGGCCGACCGCGAGCTGCTCGTGCCCCTGGTCGCGGCCGGACTCCTGGCCCTGCCCGGCGGCCGTGACGATCCGGCCGGGGACACTGCCGTTGCCGGCGCCCGCCGCGGCGAACCGCAGCGCGTCCTCGAACAGGACGGGCTCCTCGCAGAACACGCCGATGGCCAGGACGGTCTGCATGGCCGTCAGGTCCCAGTTGCCGTTGGCGTAGAGCATGTAGCCGGAGACCGCCGGGTACCAGACATCGAGGAACGACCGCTCGCAGCGGGCGATGTCCGCCTCCGCCCAGCCGTCGTACCCGGTGTGCCGCAGCAGCTCGGCCGCGTTGACGAACTTGAACGCCTGCAGACCGGCGCCGAGCGGACCGTCGGCACCCGTGATCATGGTGAGGGAGGCCGACCAGGCGTCGAGGATGTCCCGCGCCTTGTCCGCGTGGGCCCGCTCACCCGTCACGCACCACATCAGCGCGTTCTGGTAGGCGGCGGCGGAGTCGGCGACGGCCTGGCTCATGAAGTTGGTGGGGCCGCGCCCCCAGGAGGTGATCTGCCCCGTGTTCTGCGCGGTGTACGTCGCCTTGGAACGGGCGTGGGCCGCGAGGACGAGGTAGCCGTCGTGGACCGGTGACTCCTTCGCGGCGACCGCGCTCCGCAGCCGGTCCAGATCGGCCGCGCTGTGCAGGAGGCCCGGGTGGCTGAAGGTGCGGGTCGCCCCGGCGGAGCGCGCGCCCGCGGCGGAGACCGAGGAGGCGGAGGCGGCTGTGGCGGACGCGGATGCGGATGCGGATGCGGATGCGGATGCGGATGCGGACAGGATTCCGGTGCCGGCCGCGGCCGTGAGGCCGGCCGCGCCGAGCAACGACCGTCTGCTGAGGGGAAGCACGAGTGTCTCTCCTGGTCCTACGGGTGCCGCACGGTGAGCTCGATGGACTGGGTGGCCGTACCGGCGCTGTTGGTGGCCGAGACGGTGACCGTGCAGGAGCCGGGGCGGGACGGGACACCGGAGATCAGACCCGTCCTGGTGTCGAACGACAGGCCCCTCGGCAGGCCCTCGGCGGCGAAGGACGTGGGCAGCCCGCTCGCCGTGACCAGGTGGTTGAGGACCCGCTTGGCGGTGGCCGTGACCTCGCCCGCGCTGGTGATCTCCGGCGCGGTCGTGGCGGCCGCCGTGTCTGCGTCCAGGAAGCGGAGGTTCTGGACGTGCTCGTTGGCGAACATCGGCACCATGTCGGTGGTCAGATACCAGCCGGGCTTCTTCATCTTGTCGTGGACGACCGTCCCGTTGACCGACAGGTTCTGGAAGGTCAGGTTCTTGATCGGGCGGTCCGCGTCGTAACCGGTCAGGATCGCCATGGAGGCGTGGGTGCCGTCGTAGGTCAGATCGCGGACGTACACGTCCTCGATGCCGCGTCCCGGCGAGGCGTTGTACCGGTTGGCCATCACCCGCATGTTGAGCAACTGGCCCCAGGTGAAGTCCTCCACGCGGACGTCCTGGATGCGGACGTTCCGGATGAGGTTGCTGTCGCCGGGGTTGAGGGCGAAACAGCCCTGGTAGAGGACCTGCGGCTCGCGGTGCTGGAGCACGTCGATGTCGCTGAAGACGAGGTTCTCGATGGTCTCGGGCTTCTCGGGGTTGCCGTGGGTGCCGATGTTGACCGGGTGGGCGACATCGGCCCAGAGGGTGGAGTTCCGGACGGTGATGTTGCGGCAGTCGCCGTAGTAGTCCCAGCGGTGGGCGTAGATGGCTATGCAGTCGTCGCTGTTGCGCATGAAGACGCCCTCGATGAGCACGTCCTCGCTGCTGAAGACGTCGATGCCGTCGCCCCACTGGCCGAAGCTGTAGGAGTGCAGGTTGCGCACGGTGACCTGCTGCGACTGGCCGATGGTGCAGGAGTAGCCGGTCTTCGGGTTGAGGGCGAGGATGCCGTCGATCTCGATGTTCCTGGAGAAGGCGACCAGCGTGGCGGCGTCCGAGTCGTAGATGATGCCCCGGCCGAGCAGCCGGGCGTTCTCCACATGGCTGAACTCCACGCGGGCCTTGAGGACCGCGCCGCCCGCCAGGTACACGGTCTTGCCGCTGGGCACCTTGACCACGTTGTCGGGGACGGTGTGGATGCCGGGCCCGAAGTAGATGACGTCCGGGTCGTCCTCCTCGGGCCGCCACCTCTCGATCGGGTTGGCGTGGAGCTGGAGGTTGTCGTAGAGGTCGAAGGCGCCTCCGTCGGCGTCGCCGAGTTCGACGGAGAGGTTGCGCGGCTCGGTGAGGCTGAAGGTGACAGTGTCCCCGCTCACCTCGTGGGCGATGTCGTACGACAGGGGGCGGATCCGTGCGGAGGGGATGGCGCCCTTGGAGGAGGTGACCTGGACCTCCACGGTGCCGCGGAAGTCGAGGCCCGCCACCGAGGAACTGCGGACGACGCCCGCGCCGGTCTTCTCGTTGATGGTCTTGGTGCGCGCCCGGATGACGGGCACCGGCTGCCACTCGCCGCCCGGTGTGCGGGCCTTGACGGAGAAGCTGGTGTTCAGGGGCAGCCCGGTCGGGACGGGGTGCACCACCAGCCGGTCGGTTCTCGCTCCGTCGGCCGCGCTCGCGGTGCCTGTGTCCGCGCTCGCGGTGCCGGTGGCCGTTCCGAGCAGGGTGTACGCCGCGGCCGCGGCGCCGGCGGTCTGGAGGAGGGTGCGTCGGGACAGACCCGGGCCCTGGGCTTCGTTCATGACAACGTCCTTGCGTGCGAGGGGAGTCGAGGGGTTCGGTGGGCGACTGCGGTGCCGGGGGCGGGACCTACTTCAGTCCGGAGGTGGACGTCCCGGCGATGAAGCCGCGTTGGGCGACGAGGAAGATCAGCAGGATGGGGACGACGTACATCACCGAGGCGGCGGCCTGGAGGTGAGTGACGGGCGTGCCGGCGGAGGTGACGTAGGTGGACATCACGGCGACCGCGAGGGTGGAACGGTCCGTGGACAGCAGGAGCTGGGGGGCGATGTAATCGCCCCAGGTCCAGGTGAAGGCGATCACGAAGCTGGCGGAGAGCACCGGCCAGGACTGCGGCAGGAAGATCCGCCAGAAGATCGTGGCGTAGCCGCAGCCGTCGACGATCGCGGCCTCCTCCAGCTCCCGGGGCAGCCCGGCGAAGAACTGCCGGAAGAGGAAGACGAGATACGGCGCCGCCGCGAGACCCCACAGCACCCATGGCCAGTAGGTGTCGACCATGCCGAGTCGGGCGAAGATCAGATAGGTCGGCAGCAGCGTGATCATCTGGGGCAGCATCATCGAGCCGAGCAGCACGCCGAACAGCGTCTTCTTCCCGGGTGCGTCCAGACGGGCGAAGCCGTAGCCGACCCAGGCCGAGCTCAGGGTGACCAGGCTGGCGTAGAGGAAGGCGATGATCAGGGAGTTGCGGGCGTAGCCGAGGAAGTCGATCAGGTGGAACGCGTCGGCGAAGTTGTGCCACTGGAAGTCCGCGGGCAGCCAGTGCACCGGCGCCGCGGCCGTCTCGGCGGAGGTCTTCAGCCCGGTGAGGACCAGCCAGCCGAAGGGGCCGAGGAACAGCCCGGTGACGACGACGAGCACGGTGTAGAGAACGAGCCGGCCGGTACGCAGCCGTACGGCGACCGGTGGGGAGCCGCCCGGGGAGCCGGACGGTCGAGGGGGCCGACCGGTGGCGGCGGTACCCCGCACGACGGCTGAACCGGAGGTGCGGGCGGAATCGGAGGCGCCGGGGGCACCGGGAGTGCCGGGAGTGCCGGGAGTGTCGGAGGTGCCGGCGGTGTCGCTGGTGACGGTCACTTCTTCGCCTCCGGATCGACGTTGTAGAACACCACGCCCGACGTGAACCGGAAGATGAGACCGGTGACGACGAGGATCAGGACGAAGAGCACCCACAGCAGCGCGGAGGCGTAGCCGTAGCGGCCGAGCGCGAAGTACTCGGCGAACACATGCATCATGTACATGTAGTTGGACTGCGGGATCGCGGTGACGCCGCCCGTGGTGGGCTCGGCGGCCAGCAGCAGCGGCATGATGGTCTGCACCGAGGCGATCACCCCGGTCACCGTCTGGAACAGCAGCACCGGCGACAGCAGCGGCACGGTGACACTGCGGAAGGTCCGCCAGGCGCTCGCCCCGTCGATCCGGGCCGCTTCGTGGAGTTCACGGGGCACGTCCTGGAGCCCGGCCAGCGAGATGATCATGACGTTCCCCGCCGCCCACAGCACCGTCATCAGCAGGACGTAGCGGGCGTACGGATCCGCGAGCCAGCCGAGGGCGTCGATGCCGAAGATGTTCAGCACCCCGTTGGCCGCGCCGGAGTTCTGGTCGAACAGCGACTTGAAGGCGAGGCCGGCGCCCACCGGCGGTACGACGGCCGGCAGATAGAGCAGGGTGCGGAACAGCGCCCGTGCCCTGAGCGGCCGGTTGATCAGGACGGCGAGCCCGAGTCCGGCGACGATCGACAGCGGCACCGAGGTCAGCGCGAACAGCCCGGCACGGCCGAGCGCGTCCCACGTCACCGGATCGGCGAACAGCTCGCGGTAGTTGGCGAGCCCGATGAACCGCCAGTGCGGCGAGATCCCGTCGTAGGTGGTGAGGCTCAGCCACAGCGCGTACGCCATCGGAACGATCGTGAGCAGCACGAAGCCGACGATCCAGGGCGAGGCGAACATGTAGAACGCCCGGTGCCTGCGGGTGGACATCGAGGTGGGCGGCCGCTTTCCGACCGGCCGGGCGGCCGCCGCCGGTGCCACCCGGACACCGGTCGCCCCGCGCGTCGCCGCGGAGGGTGTCCCCTCGGCCCTCATCCGACCTGCTCCTTCCCGCGGTCGAGCTGTTCGTTGATGGTGGAGTTGAGGCGCCCGGCGAGGGTGTCGACGGAGATCTCGCCCTTCATCGCCGCCGGTGCCACCTGGTTGAAGAGGGCCTTGAAGCCCTCCGCCGTGATGTAGGGGGTGAAGGAGATCACCGAGAAGTGCTCCAGCTCAGCCTCCTGTGCCGCCAGCACCCGGCGCTGGTGGTCGTGTTCGGCCGGCATCAGCGGCCGCAGCGACTTCAGGCTCGGGATGCCCCAGCCGCCGCCCGCGCGGGCCTTGGCCGGTGCCTCGCCGAAGAACCACTCGAAGACCCGCCAGGCGGCGTCCTTGTTCCGTGCCTTCCTCGGCATCCAGAAACCGGTGCCGCCCTGGCAGGGGCTGACCCGGGCGCCGCCCGCGAAGACCGGGGCGGGGGCCAGCCGGGAGACCTTCGCCAGCTTCTCGTCGGTGTTGATCATCCCGCCGAGCCAGTAGCCGCTGTTGCTCATGGCCATGCGGCCCGCCTGGTAGGTGGGCCCGTCCCAGGCGTTGGGGTCGGGCTGGATCGCGCTCGGGCCCACTCTGGTCCGGCAGTAGTCGATGTACCAGCCCAGTGCCTTACGGGCCTCCGGGGTGGTGAAGTCGATCCGGGCAAGGTCGTCGTCGAAGAGGCTGCCACCGGCGGCCGCCGTCAGGGTCGAGAGGTTGGTGGCCTCGTAGAGACCGTTGTAGCTGCCGCCGAAGACGATGGTCTGACCGTTCCTCCGCCGGGTGAGCCGCTCGGCCCGGTCCAGCCACTCCTCGTACGTGACCGGCTCGGACGGGGGCGGGTACGCGATGCCCGCCTCGTCGAAGTGCGCGGTGTTGTACCAGTACATGGAGTCCTGGGAGAAGTCCTTCACCATCCCGTAGCGCGGCCCCTTGCCCTGGGTGCGGCCGTCGTAGCGCCACAGGTCGTTGACGGGGTCGAGGTCCTCGGCCTTCAGCACGGTGCTCGCGGCGAAGTACGGGTCCAGTTCCTCGGCCACGTCACGCGCCGCGTAGTACGGCGTGTCCACGGCGCCCACGCCGCGCACCAGATCGGGCGGGTTCCCGCTGGTCAGCATCGCGATCAGCTTGGTGATGTCGTACCTCACCGTGACGATGCGGATGCCGAGGTCACGCCGGGCCTGCCTGATCAGTTCCGGGGAGATGTCCTCGGCCTTCACCATCAGCGTGACGGTCTCGTCCGAGCCGCCGACACCACCGGCCACGGGGAGCGCACAGCCGTTCAGAGCCGCCCCGCCGACCGTGACACCGGCCGCCGAGAGGGCGAGGAATCGACGGCGGCTCAGGGGACCACCGGCCTGGGTATGCATGGGCACCTCACCTCCACGAGCGGTAACCACCCCTCGGACAACAACCGGTTTCTACCGGCCGACGGGGCAGAGCTTGTTCCTGACCGCAAACCGCGTCAAGAGGCTCGACCAGTTTTCGAAAACTCCGCGTAACCCCCGGGACATGGCCGGATACCACTCCGAGCGGAGGCAGACCCCGGTGCGACCAGGGCGAACGCGCCCAATCGGCTGCGGTTTCCGGTCACCATGCGAGTCGGGTCACGAGCTCGGACTCCGTCGCCCCGCTGGAACCGGTTGTCGTGCGGCCGAGATCCTGATCCACTTCCGGAGCCGTATCTCCTCGGCTGTTACGGCAGCCGGCCACATGACCACCTGACCTATGGGGTAATCGATTACGCCAGATCAGGACATCAGCCCACCCTTCCGTCACGGCAGACGCCCCTCACCCCTGGGAGTCGGCGGAGATCTTCCAACCGCCCACCCCCCGCCCCCTGCCGCAGCCGCACGACCTGCGCGTATGCAGACGACCTAGGGCGAGCGCCGAAACACGACACCCGATCGCGGCGATTGACCGTCCCTCGGACCCGGATCTACGGTAGAAGACGTTTTCTGAAACTGTTCCCGCAGCGGTCGTCCCTGCGTCCACCCCCTGCTCTCCAGGAGAGTCATGCCCAGCGCCCAGTCGACGCGAGCCGTGTTCGCCATGGATCCGGTGCATCTGCCCCTGCTCTTCCCGCCCCCGCTCATGGCACGGCTGCGGGAGGTGGTCGAGATCGATCCCGCGTTCGTGGTGCGGGACTTCACGGATCCGGTCGCCGCCTCCGCGCTGGCCGGCACCGAGGTGCTGATCACGGGCTGGGGCTGTCCGCACCTCGACGCGGAGGTGCTGGCGGCGGCGCCCCGGCTGCGTACCGTCCTGCATGCCGCCGGCTCGGTCCGCGCGCTGGTCGGCGAAGCCCTCTGGCAGCGCGGGGTCACCGTCTCCAGCGCGGTGGCCGGCAACGCGCTGCCGGTCGCCGAATACACCCTGGCGATGATCCTGCTGGCCGGAAAGGACGCCTTCGACCAGCGCGAACGCTTCCGGCAGACCCACACCTACCCCTCCCCCGCCGAGACCGCCGCCATCGGCAACGTCGGCCGCCGGGTCGGGGTCATCGGGGCCTCGCGCGTCGGCCGCCGGCTCCTGGAACTGCTGAGGCCGTTCGACTTCGCCGTCTCGCTGTACGACCCGTACGTCGACACCGCCGGGGCCGCCGCGCTGGGCGCCCAGCCCATGGCCCTCGACGACCTGCTGCGGACCAGCGACATCGTCAGCCTGCACGCCCCCGACATCCCCGAGACGTACCGCATGCTCGACCGCGGCAGACTCGCGCTCATCCGGGACGGCGGTGTCCTGATCAACACCTCCCGGGGCGCCCTGGTCGACCCCGAGGCGCTCACCGACGAGTTGCTCTCCGGTCGGCTCAGCGCGGTCCTGGACGTGACCGAACCCGAGCCGCTGCCCGTCGGTTCCCCGCTCTACCACCTCCCCAATGTCTTCCTCACCCCGCACATCGCGGGCTCCCTCGGCAACGAGCTGGAGCGCCTCGGGCGTACGGTCGTCGAGGAGTTGGAGCGCCTCGCTTCGGGCCTGCCGCCGGCCCACGAGGTACGGCATACGGATCTGGCCCGGGTCGCCTGACCCGTGCCCTCGCGTCCGTAAACGTTTTCGCCTCACAGGCCCCGCGATGGCCCCCTCCCCTGCGGCCGCAGACCGGTCGGCGCACCTCTGACCTGCGTACTCACCGTCACCTGCCGACCACCGGCCGACAGTTCCCGGCAATCCCGGCGACCATCCGGCGTAACAATTTGCCGTCGCGCTCTTGCGTGAGCCGATCAGGCGACCTACGTTTCACAGCAACCGTTTACTACGTTCCGCAGGGGTCCGAGACCCGAGCTGACGGTCCGCCTCGCTCGCAGTCGCCCCACCGAGCCGCCCCTCGCTCCCCCTTCCGCGATCGTCTACGTCTCGAAGGATGACCGTTCGATGAACTCCAGCAGCCCCCGGAGAAGGTTCGCCCGCATCGCCGTCGCGAGCGTGGCGCTGACAGGTCTGCTCGCCGCGTGCGGCGGTTCGGACTCGGGCGACGACGGTTCCTCCGGAGCCACGGGCCCGGTCACCCTCCCCTTCTGGGGCTGGGCCAACGGCCAGGAGACCCTGGTCAAGTCGTTCAACGCCGCTCACAAGGACGTCCAGCTCAAGTACACCAAGGTCACCGACCAGCTGACCATGCAGAAGCAGCTCAGCAACGCGGTGAAGGCGGGCAACGCCCCCTGTCTGGTGCAGAACACCGCCGAGTACGTGACGACCTGGGTGTCGCAGGGCGCGCTCGCCGACATCACCGAGTACGTCGGGTCGAGCGCGGACAAGTTCAATCCCGGCGCGTGGGCCGGTGTCCAGGTGCAGGGCAAGGTCTACGGCGTGCCCACCAGCTCGGCGCCCGCCTTCACGATCTACCGCACGGACGTCTTCGAGAAGTACGGCCTCAAGGCGCCCGCGACCTGGGACGACTTCATAGCCGCCGGCAAGGTCCTGAAGAAGCACGGCATCCACATCACCAACTACGCGGGTGAGGACCCGAGCACCCTGGAGGTGCTGGCCATGCAGGCCGGCGCCCACTGGTACGCCATCGACGGCGACTCCTGGAAGGTGAACTTCCAGGACGAGGGCAGCCTGAAGGCGGCCGACGTGATCCAGCAGATCATCGACGGCGACCTCAACTCCAAGCTCTCCTTCGCCGACTACGCGGCCGTGCAGCGCAACTACGACAAGGGCGGCACGGTCACCCGGCAGATCTCCACCTGGCAGATGGCCGGCATGGTGCAGAACTTCACCGACTCCTTCGGCAAGTGGGCGCTCTCGCCGTGGCCGACGTACAAGGGGGAGGCCGCGAAGACTCCGGCCGGCACCAACCAGAGCGGTGGCATGAACCTGGTCACCGAGCAGTGCGAGCACAAGAAGCAGGCTGCGGAGGCGGCGCTCTGGCTGTCCACGGACCCCGGCGCGGTGAAGTCGATGGCGAGCCCGGAGACCGGTAGCGGTGTGATGCCGGGTCTGGCCGACAGCGACTCGTTCGTCGCGGAGGCGATCTCC
Organism: Streptomyces sp. SP18BB07; assembly: GCF_036322545.1. Lineage (NCBI taxonomy): Bacteria > Bacillati > Actinomycetota > Actinomycetes > Kitasatosporales > Streptomycetaceae > Streptomyces > Streptomyces sp. SP18BB07. The sequence goes on along the minus strand of NZ_JAQYWT010000350.1, from coordinate 18,456 downwards.
GAGAAGCTGCTCGGCGACAACTACGCGCCGGCCGAGAAGATCGTCACGGACAGCCTGGGCACCGTGACCACCGACTGGGTCTACGGCCCCAACTGGACCGCCATGTTCACCGAGCTGCAGAGCGAGTGGGGCAAGGTCGTCAGCAAGGAACAGAAGGTCACCGACCTGCTCGCCCACATGCAGGAGTGGACGGTCAAGGACCTGAAGTCACGCGGCATCAACGTCAAGGGCTGAGGCATCTTTCGATGATTCGCTCCCAGCGCTGGAAGGGTGCCGCGTTCACGGTGCCCTTCCAGCTCGGATTCGTCTTCCTCTATCTGCTGCCCATCGGGTACGCGGTCTACGAATCGCTGTTCCAGGAGAAGCGGTCCGGGCTGGGCCTCGGTGGCGCGACCCGGGAGTTCACCGGGTTCGACAACTACCAACTGGGCCTGACCGACTCGGCGTTCATGGGATCGATCCTGCGGGTGGTGCTGTTCGCCTGCGTGCAGATCCCGTTCATGCTGCTGGTCAGCCTGGTCCTGGCGCTGTTCCTGGACGCGCTCACCGCGAAGGCCGCGAACCGGTTCCGGATCGTGCTGCTGGTCCCGTACATGATCCCCGGCGTGGTCGCGGCGATCGTGTGGATCAATCTGTACAGCCCCGCCGTGGGCCCGCTGACCCCGATGGGCGACTTCCTCGGGTTCGACTGGAACTTCTTCGCGCCCTCGATGGTGTGGCCGTCCATCGGCAATCTGCTCACCTGGCACGGCATCGGCTACAACATGGTGATCATCTACTCGGCGCTCCAGGGCGTGCCCCGCGAGCTGTTCGAGGCGGCCCGCCTCGACGGCGCCTCCGAGATCCGGGTCGCACTGAGCATCAAGATCCCGTTCGTACGGGCCGCGTTGGTCCTGACCGGTCTGCTGTCGATCATCCAGATGCTGCAGCTCTTCAACGAGCCGGCGCTGTTCCGGAACATCACCCCCGAGACCGTCGACGGCAGCTTCACCCCCATCATGATCATCTACAACCAGGCGTTCAACTCGGGCAACTACCAGTACGCCGCCGCCCTGTCGGTGCTCCTCGCCCTGATCCTCGGCGCCGCCTCCCTCGTCTTCTACCGGCTGACCTCGAAGGAGGTCGACTGATGGCCACGACCACCACCGACTCCCCCAGCACATCGGCGAAGTCGGCCGAATCGGGGAAGTCCGGCATGCCTCCCGTACGGCGGATCGCCGGCCCCGGCCCCGCCTCACGCGGGCGCGGCGGCCAGCGCTTCATCCTGCTCGGCCTGATCCTGGCCAGCGTCTACAGCCTGTTCCCCGTGTGGTGGCTGATCGTCGCCGCCACGAAGGACCAGGTCGGGCTGTACCAGAGCAACGGCCTGTGGTTCTCCGGCATGCACCTCTGGGACAACCTGCACCAGCTGTTCACCTACGAGGGCGGCATCTTCCTGCGCTGGACCGCCAACTCGTTCCTGTACGCGGGTGTCGGCTCCCTCGGCGGCACGTTCATCGCGCTGGCAACCGGTTACGGCCTGGCCCGCTTCGACTTCCCCGGCCGGGGCGTGGTCTTCGGGGCCGTGGTGGGCTCCTTCCTCATCCCCATCGCCCTGCTCACGCTCCCGCTGTATCTGATGTTCTCGAAGATCGGCCTGGTCGACACGCCCTGGGCGATGCTGATCCCCTGCCTCATCAACCCCTTCAGCGTGTATCTGGCGAAGGTCTACACCGAGGCGACGATCCCCTTCGAACTGCTGGAGGCGGCCCGGATCGACGGCGCCGGTGAGCTGCGGATCTTCTTCAGCATCGTGCTGCGGATGATGACCACGGGCGGGGCGACGGTCTTCCTGCTGGCCTTCGTCAACACCTGGAACGCCTTCTTCCTGCCCCTCACCGTCCTGCGCGGCGAGGAGAACTGGACCCTCAACCTCGGCCTCTACAACTGGTCGGGCAAGCGTGCCGAGTCCGGCATCGACGTGACCAGCCTCGTCCTGACGGGCGCGCTGCTGTCCATCGTCCCGCTGGCGATCATGATGACCGCGATGCGCCGCTACTGGCGCACGGGCGTCACGCTGGGGGCGCTCAAGTGACCGCCGACGTGAACCCGGCCGAGACCGTGACCTCCGGCGTGAACCCGGCCGAGACCGTGACCTCCGGCGTGAACCGGGCCGAGGGCGTGACCGTGGCCCGCAATCCGGTCATCCGTGGCTTCGCGCCCGACCCCTCCCTGATCAGGGTCGGCGAGTGGTACTACGTGGCGACCAGTTCGTTCGAGTGGTTCCCGACGATCCCCCTGCACCGGTCCAGGGACCTGGCGCACTGGGAGTACGCCGGTCATGTGCGCGGCGCGGTGCCCGGCGACTCGCTGCGCGGGGTCCCCGACTCGGCGGGCATCTGGGCGCCCTCACTGAGCTGGGACGGCGACCGCTTCTGGGTGGTCTACACGATCGTGCGGTCGGTCGGCACGCGCTACTTCGACCTGGACACGTACGTCAGCACGGCCGCGGCGGTGGACGGCGAGTGGACCGCTCCGCGGCGGATCGCGAGCCATGGCTTCGACCCCGCCCTGTTCCATCACGAGGGCCGGCTCTGGCTGCTCAACATGCAGAGCGACCACCGTCCCGGCGGCGAACGGTTCGCCGGGATCGTCCTGACGGAGCTGGACCGCACCACCCTGCGCCCCGTCGGCGACACCCATCTCCTGCTCCAGCACGACCGGTTGATCGAGGGCCCCAAGCTCCTGATCCGCGACGGCTGGCACTACCTGGTCCTCGCCGAGGGCGGCACCGGGGTCGAGCACGGCGTGCGGGTGGCGCGCAGCCGCGCCCTCACCGGCCCGTACGAACTCGACGACGTGCCGCTGCTGACGACCCGGGACGACCCGAAGGTGCCGTTGCAGAAGGCCGGCCACGCCGAACTGGTCCAGACCCCGACCGGCGAGTGGTTCCTCAGCCACCTCACCGCCCGCCCCCTCCACACCGAACACGGCATCCGCTGCCCCCTGGGCCGCGAGACCGCGATCCAGGCGGTGACATGGGACACGGAGGGCTGGCCCCGACTGCGGCAGGGGGGTTGGCATCCGGAGGTGGAGGTGGAGGTACCGGCTGCGGGTGGGGGTGCTGCTCCGGCGGGGGGTGAGACTGCTGCTCCGGCTTCGGCTCCGGCTGTGGCTTTCGCTGCCGTTCCCGGCGGTGTGCCGGGCTGGCCCTGGAGCACTCTGCGGGCCGAGGCGGATGTCTCGTGGGTCGACACGGCCGCTCGCCCCGGCTGGATACGGCTGCGGGGTCGGCACGGTCCCGAGTCGCTGTGGGACCAGAGCCTGTTGGCGCAGCGGATCACCGAGCACCGGGCGGAGGTGGAGGTCACCGTGGAAGCCCAACCGCGCACCTTCGGCGAGGCCGCGGGGCTGACCCTGCGGTACAACACCGTGTCGTACCTCAGCCTCGATCTGACGTGGGCCGAGCCCGAGGGGGAACCGCAGCGCGGCCAGCAGTGGCGGGGCGAGGGCCGTACGGTGCTCAGTCTGCTGGAGCGCGACGAGGACGGTGCCCGGCAGGTGGCCGTCGTCGAGGTCGAGCCGGGCCGGCCGATCACCCTGGGGGCGAGCATCGACGACGCGGAGGCCCGCTTCTGGTACCTCCGCGAGGGCCTGCGCACCCCCATCGGCCCGCCCCTCGACTTCACCCACCTCTCCGACGACTACGGCTCCAAACTCCGCTTCACCGGCACCCTGGCCGGCATCCACGTCCAGGACCTGGTCGCAGCGGAGTTCACGGCGGACTTCAGCGGATTCCGGTTGGTGTGCGGGGCGGAGTGCAGTGGTGACGGCTGATACGGGGGTGCGCGCCGCGCCCCGCACTCCACCGCGGGTGTCGCATCGAAGATTTTGCCGAACGCAGGCAGAGCTAATTGGAGCGCTCTCCCTGTGATTCGTCGGGTCAGTCCCGTGTGATGGACGAACACCCTGCGTCTTGCGTGGCTCTCTCGTATGGTGAAGTGGCGGATCGCACGCCTTTGCAGAGTAGTTGGGGGGACTCCTCATGCCACAGGAGCCGTGGGCCGGTCTGGCGGATGCGATCAGCGCCGTACGTGCGGAGTTAGACCTAGCCATGGACGATGGCCGGGGTCATCGCGTCGGTTTCCGCACTGGGCCGGTGGAGATGGAGTTCGCCGTAGATGTGCGGAAGGACGGCGAGGCCCGCGCCAGGGTGATGGTCTTGCCATGGAGCGCGGAGGCGAAGGCCGGGTACGTGGCCGGAACGACAAGTCGGTTGAAGATCACTCTGCAGCCGGTCGATCAGGACGGTGCCGACCAGAAGATCAACGCCGATTCCGAGGAGCGCCCCGAATAGCGGGCCTGGGCCCCTGGGAGAGTGCATGCACCTGCAGCGGGTGGTGGAGGTGTGGAACCCGACCTCGAAGAAGGTCGGCACGGGTTACCTGGTTGCAGATCATCTGGTGCTGACGGCGCACCACAACGTGTCGCGCAGTGATGCCGGGGGCGATGCGCGGGTGGAGATACGCCGGCTGGGGCTGAGCTCGGCAGAAAACCTGCCATGGGTGGCGGCCAGGGTCGTGTGGCCCGCCGAATCGCCCGACCTGACCGCAGATCCGGGAAGCGACGCGGCCTTGTTGCTGATCACCGGTGAGGGATGGCAGCCTCCCGACTGTCCGCCAGTGACCTGGGGTCGCCTGGCGCCGCCCGGTGAGGGCCGTGGACGGGTGGACTGTGTCGCAGTGGGCTTTCCGCAGGCCGAGGCGAGAGACGGCCGCCGTGACACTAAGGAGATTCGCGGGCACATCGAAGCTCTGACCGGGTTGAAGTCCGGCTTGATCCACGCGCATGTGGACCAGGTCGCGACCCCCCACGGTGGCTCCACAGCCTCGCGGTGGGCGGGAACTTCGGGTGCGGCTCTGTTCTGCGGCGCCACTCTGGTGGGGATCCTTGTCGTAGACCGGGCCCAGGACTACCCGGCCACCCTGCTGACAGCCGTACCCGTGGCGGGACTGGCCGCGCGTCCGGGCTTCACCACGACGATCAAGGCCACGGGCGGTGCTCTGACTCTTCAGGAGGTCACGTCCTTCGTGGGGCACGCTCCCGCGTCCGCCTACGCCGTCGAAGCCCCGGCCGGGCTGAACAATCTTCCCGACCTGCCCTCCCGATTCTTCGTGGGACGCTCCGAGGCCCTGCACGAGCTCGCAGCCGCCCTCAACCGTGACTCCCAGGCGATCACCCAGACGGTCCACGGCCTGGGAGGTGTGGGCAAGAGCACTCTCGCTCTGCACTACGCCCACACCCATCTGGACACCTACCGGCTCGTGTGGTGGATCCACGCCGATACCCCTGACCTGATCACCGCCGACCTGGCCGCGCTGGCCGGCCGACTGCGTGGTGGCCGTACCGGCGACCTGACCACACCACAGGCGGCCGACTGGGCGGTGGGATGGTTGCAGGCCCACCCGGGGTGGCTCCTGGTCCTGGACAACGCGGAACACCCCAGCTCTCTCGTCACGCTGACAGGACAACTCCGGCACGCGGGGCGGCACCTGATCACCAGCCGTTACACGGAAGACTGGCCCACTGAACCGCTCGCCCTTCCTGTCCTGGCTGAGGACGCGTCGCTCGAGCTTCTGACCCGGTTCACCGGGCTGACTGATCCGGCTAACCAGGGCCAAGCCCGTCTGTTGGCCGAGGAACTGGGTCACCTGCCCCTTGCCCTCGAGCAAGCAGGGGCCTTCATTCGGCAGAGCAAGCAGTCTGTCAAGGCGTACCGCGACCTGCTGCACGAGCGCACTGCTTACACCGTCGACATCCCCGCGGACCACACCCGGCCCGAACGAACCATGGCCCGCATTTGGCGTGTCACCCTCGACGCGTTGGCCGAACTGGACCCTCTGACAGTACGCATCCTGCGCGTTGTCGCATGGTTCGCCCCCAGACCGCTGCCCCGCGATCTGCTCAGCCGACTCGCCGACAATCCAGCCCGTCTGACACGAGCCCTTGGTCTCCTTGGCGCCTACAGCATGATCACCCTCGAGTCCGACACCCTTGCAGTCCATCGCCTGGTGCAGACCATTGCGCGCACCCCGGATCCCGCGTTCGGGACACTTGCCCACCTCGACCCCGATCCACACCGCGCACCGGACGCCATCGAGACCGCCCGCCGTGATGCCGCGGTCCTCCTCACTGACGCCCTACCTGAAGATCCCCAGGCCAACATCGCGGGGTGGCCGCGCTGGCGTGCGCTCCTCCCGCACATCCAGGCGCTCGCCGACGCCACCGAGCCCACCCAGGACACCGCAGCCATAGAGTGGATGCTCTATGAATCCGCCGTGTTCATGCTGAACCAGGGCTTGATCGACCCAGCGAGAATTCACGCCGAACGCTCGGTGGAATCCGGGACCCGCATTCGCGGAGCTGACCAGCCCCAAACCTTCGCCTCCCGCCTGCTCCAGGCCAGCTTGCACGAGCACACCGGGGACCTGGACCGGGCGATAGAATTGGGGGAAGCGGTTCTGGCCGACATCCAGCGGGTGTTGGGCCCCCACTGTCCCGAAGCCATGGCAGCGCGCAACAACCTTGCGACCGCCTGCCAGAGGGCAGGGAAACTGGGCCGGTCGACTGCTCTGTTTGAGGCGGCTCTCGCCGAGGAGGAGCGCGTGCCGGGGGCCGACCAGCAGCGCATCCTGATCGCTCGAAGCAACCTTGCCGGCTCTCTTCGCGACGCGGGGGATCTGGAGAAGGCAATTGCGCTCTACGAGACCACTCTCGCAGAACTGGAGCGGACGCTTGGCACGGACCACCCCGCAACCCTGAGCGTCCGCAGCAGGTTCGCTTTCGCGTGCGAGTTGAGCGGAGACCTCAGCCGGGCGATCTCGCTGTACGCGACAACGACGGACGATTCCGAGCGGGTGCTGGGAGCCGACCACCCGGACACCCTTGCGGCTCGGGACGGTCTCGCGGGCGCGTACGAGTCGGCAGGCGACCTAGGCCAAGCGATCCCCCTCTACGAGGAACTACTCGGCGTACGCCTCCGTGTGCTGGGCGCCGATCACCCCGACACACTCACCAGCCGCAACAACCTGGCCTATGCCTATGGGGCGGCAGGGGATCTGGCGCGTGCTGTCCCGCTGCACGAGTCGACGCTGGCTGATCAAGAGCGGGTGCTGGGAGCCGACCACCCTGCCACGCTGTCTTCCCGCAACAACCTGGCCTGCTTGTACGAAGACCTGGGCGATCTGGACCACGCGGTTTCCTTGTTGGAGACGACGCTGGCCGACAGGGAGCGAGTGCTGGGGACCGACCACCCCCACACTTTGGACTCCCGCGAGCTCCTCGCCTGCGCTTACGCTTCGATGGGGGATCTGAGGCGGGCTGTCCCCCTGCATGAGGCGAATCTGGCCGATCGTAAGCGGGTGCTGGGAGCCGACCATCCTGCCACGCTGTCGTCTGTTGCCAATCTGGCCAAGGCCTGCGGTTCTGCGGGGGATCGGGGCCGCTCGATCTCCCTCTACGTGGCCACGCTCGCCGACTGCGAGCGGGTGCTGGGATTCGACCACCCCGACACGCTTTCCACCCGCAACAACCTGGCTCACGCCTACCAGGCGGCTGGGAGTCTGACTCGGGCGATTCCGTTGTTCGAGGAGACACTGGCCGACAGCAAGCGAGTGCTGGGGGCCGACCACCCTCGCACGTTCAATAGTCGCAGCAGCCTGGCCGGTGCCTACTTGACGGCGGGGGATCTCGGTCGGGCGATTCCTCTGTTCGAGGAGACGCTGGCCGATCGCAAGCGGGTGCTCGGGGTCGACCACCCCGGCACGCTTTCCACCCGCATCGATGCGGCCCGCGCCTACCAGGCGGCGGGGTACCTTGCGTGGGCGATTCGGTGCTTCGAGTCGACGCTTGCTGATCACGAGCGGGTGCTGGGTGTCGACCATCTCAACACACTCACCGCGCGTAGCCACCTCGCCTGCGCTTACCACGCCGCGAAGGATCCGGTGAGGGCCATCCCCCAGTACGAAGCAGCGCTAGCCGGTCAGGTGGACAAGCTGGGCACCGACCACCCCAGCACCCTGTGTACCCTCAACAATCTCGCCGGCGCGTACCAAATCACAGGAAACCTACCCCAGGCCATTTCGATGTACGAGGCGGCCTACGCGGGGTGTGAGCGGGTCCACGGTGTCAATGCCCCTCTGACGCGGGCCGTTCGAGGCAATCTGATCGGTGCCTACCTCGAGCGGGCCCCCCTTTGGCCGATGCCCTGACGACAGCTCGCTCAGGGATACTTCCTCTAGCGAGTGACCAGGACCGATGCCGTCGGCGGACACTTGAGCCCTGCCCCGGCGCCAGCCGACCAGCCCGGGGCGGGCCGCGGACCGCCACAGTCCGTCGGCCGTCGGCGTGCTGCGGTTGTGGACGTGCCGCAAATGCCCTGTCCGAAGTGCGCTGTCGGCTCACCCTCGCGGGCGGCTCGTCCAGCCCTTCAATTCGGTCGGCCCGGCCTTCACGTACGAGGACGTCAGCGTCCTCGACCTGGGACTGACCGGCAAGGAGGTCCCCGCCACCGTCGGCGCAGGCGACAGGCTCCGCTTCGTCGCCGACGTGGGCGAGTTCAACGTGGCCCAGTGCCTCTTCTACCTCGCCCCGGTCTCGACGGAAACCCGGTAGGCGGTACGGGCAGCAGCGTCGCCTCGCTCCCCCAGCACGAGCACGCGGGGCCTCGGCCGGTTTCCCGCTTGTTCGAGGTTTCGAAAGTTTTGGCTGAAGGGGTCCTCTGAATCCCTGCTTCTTCCCGCCGTGTTGAGTTGGGCTTAACGTAGGAAGCGCTTGCTACGCGGCTCGGGACCCGGTCGTGTGCGGAGCGCTGTTCGAAAATTTCACCGGCCCTCGGGACGGGCCCTGAGAGGTGGAGTCGCGATGGTGCGTGGCGGGAGCGCGACGGCCGGGCCGACGCTGGCGGTGGTGGCGCGCGAGGCCGGGGTGTCCGTGCCCACGGCCTCGAAGGTGGTCAACGGCCGGGAGGACGTGGCCCCCGAGACCAGGCGCCGGGTCACCGAGGCGTTGGACCGGCTCGGCTATGTCCGCAGACCCCGGTTCGAGGCGTCGAAGCCGCCGCGCATGGTCGACCTGGTGGTGCACTCCCTGGAGAGCTCCTGGTCCGGCGCCGTACTGCACGGCGTCGAACAGGCCGCCCACGACGCCGGCCTGGAGGTCGTCGTCTCGGCCGGCCTGACCCGGACCCGGGGCGCCCGGCCCGAACGCGGCTGGTTCGACAAGCTGACCGCCCGCGGCTCGGCGGGCGTCCTCTTCAACCTCGCCGAACTGTCCCCCGCCCAGTACTCCTGGCTCACCCAGCACCGCATCCCCTTCGTGCTGATCGACCCGGTGCTGGAGCCGCCGCCCGGCGTGGTCTCCGTGGGTGCGGCCAACTGGCAGGGCGGCACGACCGCCACCGACCATCTGGTGTCCCTGGGGCACGAGCGGATCGCCGTGATCGCCGGGTACCGGCGCAAGATGTGCAGCAGCGCCCGGGTCGCGGGCTACCGCTCGGCGCTGACGGCCGCGGGCCTCCCGTACCGGCCGGAGTACGTCCGGTACGGCAACTTCATGGAGGCCACCGCCCGGCACCGCATGCTCCAGCTGCTCGACCTCCCCGAGCCGCCGACCGCCGTGTTCGTCTGCTCGGACAAGATGGCCCTCGGTGTCTACGAGGCGCTGGCCGAGCGGGGGCTGCGGGTGCCTGACGACATCAGTGTGGTCGGTTTCGACGACCTGCCCGAGGCCCGCTGGGCGACTCCCGGCCTGACCACCGTCCGCCAGCCGCTCTCGGAGATGGCCCAGACCGCGCTACGGCTGCTGGTGCGGATGATGGAGGGCGACCAACCGGAGGGCACGCGCACCGAGTTGTCGACGCGGCTGGTGGAGCGGGCCAGCACGGGGGCGCTGCGCTCGGCCTGAGCCGGTGGGGCCGGGTGCGCCGGGGTTCGGCGAAGTGGGTGTGCGGAGGACCTGAGTTCGGTTGAACCCTCCCCTCCCTGAGGGGAAGGGGATTCCTGGCTCAGGCCGCCTCCTGGAGCAGCGCTCCAGGAGGTCTTGCGCCATCAGCACCAGCCGGGTTGAGACCTGCCCGGACGAGCATGACGCGGGCGGAGTTCTTGTCCCGTGGGGACACGTTTCCGCACGCGGTGCAGGTGTAGGTGCGCTCACCCAGCGGCATTGCGTGCTTGGCTCTCGCATCGCAGTGCGCGCAGTCCATCGTGGTGTACGCGGGGTGGACGAGGCGGATGTCCCGCCCGTGCTTGCGGCCCATCTCGATCAGAGCGGTCTTGGTGGCGCCGATGGCGGCGTCGGCGGCCTTGCGGGCCATGGTCGTCCTGGCCAGGAACTTGGGGCGGAAGTCCTCGACGGCGATGGCGTCGTGGTCGCGGACCACCTTCTTGGCCCACTTGCGAGCGGTGTCCTCTCGCTGCCTGGCGACCTTCTTGTGCGCCTTCGCCCGCAGTTCCTTCGCCTCGCGGTAACCCTTCGACCCGGGCTTCCCCTTCTCCGGCCTGCGGCGGGCCATCATCCGGTCGTACCGGGTCAGCTTCGGCCGGGCCTTCCCGCCGTGCCCGGCGTGGGGCAGGTCGTGCGCGTCGGAGGTGGTGGTCGCGGTCTCCTTCACGCCCCAGTCGACGCCGAGTACACGGCCGGTCTGGGGCAACGGCTGGACCTGGGCGGGGACGACGAACGAGGCATACCAGTGCCCGAGGCTGTCCTGGTACACGCGCACCGAGGACGGCTCGGTGGGCAGGTCCCGCGACCACACCACTGTCACGACGATGCCGCCCGCCAGATGCAGCCGGCCGTCCTTCTGCTGCTGGACGACCGACGAGCCCTCGCGCAGCCACGGCGTACGGGCGCGGGCCTCGGTCAGCATCCTGTCGAGCTGAGCCGGGCCGCACGTGGCCTTCTCGCCGGTGGCCTTGTTGTGCAGGTGTACGGCCCTGGACTTGGCGACGCATTCGTTCCACACCCAACGGCATCGGTCCCACTCCGCCGCCAGCGCGGTACGGGCAGTGGACGACACACGCAGCCGGTACGTGTACCGGGCATGCCCGGACTCCGCAGCGGCCGTCACCTGCGCCATCTCGCCCCCTCACGCTCCCCGGCCGGGACACCGTGCCGTCCCGAACCCTGCAAAGGACCATATGTACGACAGCCGCACAAGCACCCCACGATCCCGCAGCCACCACCCCGACCAGCGACGACAGGCACACGCCTTCGCATCACCTCAGCGATACCGACAGCGGTACGGGCGCTCCGCACCTGAACCGGATGCGGCGACACTCCGCGTCACGACAGCCGGATGCGATTCCTCCCCCGGCGTGAACGCCGGGGCCTCCTCGCAAGAAACAGGTGAACGGTTGGCGTCGTGGGATCGTACGCATAGGGATGGCCTACCGGGTGTCCCGGCGGTCCCGCGGCCCTGGGCCCACTCCGCACCACCAGCACTGAGCTCCACATGCTCCACACGGAAGGACCTTCGGGTTGTCGCACATACGCTCTCCGCAGCTTCCGGGACCGACTCCGGCACCGGACGACGACAAGGCCCCGGAGGACTCCGCCCCTCCGAAACGGGACGCGGCCGCAGAGACCGAGCAGGTCGTGGAGACCGAGCAGGTCGTGGAGACCGAGCAGGTCGTGGAGACCGAGCAGGTCGTGGAGACCGAGCAGGTCGTGGAGACCGAGCAGGTCGTGGAGACCGAGCGGGAGAAAGCGGGCGAGGGAACGCGCGAGGCACGAACGGCCGAGGCGGAAACGGCCGAGACCGAGCCGGAGCCGGAGAAGTCCGAGGAGCAGCCGGGGGCCAAAGCGCCCGCTCCCGAACCTCCGTCGGGCAGGGAGCCCGATGCTGATCCCCCTTCCGAGCCCGCACCCGATCCCGAGCCGGAGCCGCAGGCCGAAGCCAAGGCCGAGCGGGAGCCGCAGGCCGAGCCCGCCCCCAAGCCGGAGTCCGGGCCCGACCCCGAACCGCAGCTCACCGCATCCCCCTCCCCTTCCCCCTCCCCCGGCTGGCGTTCGCGGCACCCGCGGGCCGCTCGCGGTGTCGCCTGGGCCGGGACCGGGCTGGCGCTCGTGCTCGTGCTGTTCGCTCTCGTCGTGCCGAACGACATCACGGAGCTGGACCCCGGCCGGTTCCTGCGGATTCCGGCGGAGGGCATCCTCGTGGCGGGCCTGCTGCTGGTGCTGCCCGCGAAGGCGCGCCGCGTGGCGGTCGTGGTGGTCGGCGTGGTGCTCGGTCTCCTGGTGATCGTCAAGGCACTGGACATGGGGTCGTACTGGACCCTGGACCGCCCGTTCGACCTGGTGCTGGACTGGATCCTGCTGGACGACGCGCAGTCGTTCATGAAGGACTCGCTCGGTGGGGCGGCCGCCCAGGCCGCGACCGTCGGTGTGATCGCGCTCGCGCTGGCGCTGCCCGTGCTGATGACGCTCGCGGTCGTACGGCTGAGCAGGCTGATGGTGCGCAACCGGCACACCGCGAGCCGGACCCTCCTCGTCCTGGGGACCGCGTGGATCACCTGCTCGACGCTGACGCTGGAGATATCCGACGTACCCGTGGCCTCGCACAGCGCGGCCACCCTCGTGGAGAACCGGATCGAGGCGGTCAGCGAGGGGCTGAAGGACGGCGAGGCGTTCCGCAAGCAGGCCGCGGTGGACGCCTTCGCCGACGTACCGCCGGACCAGCTCCTGACGGGGCTGCGCGGCAAGGACGTACTGATCACGTTCATCGAGAGCTACGGCCGTTCCGCGATCGACGACCCGCGGATGGGCGAACCGCTCGGTGAGACCCTCACGCAGAAGACCCAGGAGCTGAAGGACGCCGGCTTCGCCTCGCGGAGCGGCTGGCTGCGCTCCCCCATCACGGGCGCCGGCAGCTGGCTCGGGCACTCCACGTTCCTGTCCGGCCTGTGGATCAAGAACCAGTCGCGGTACAACAACCTCGTCGCGAGTGACCGGCTCACCCTCACCGAGGCGTTCCGCCGCACCGGCGCCTGGCGCACCGTCGGTATCGTGCCGGGCACCCAGAAGACCTGGCCCGAGGGCAAGTACTTCGGGCTGGACCACATCTACGACTCCGACCAGCTGGGTTACCAGGGGCCGAAGTTCAGCTGGTCCACCATGCCCGACCAGTACACGCTGAAGGCCTTCCGGGAGCTGGAGCATGGCAGGAAGGACCGGGAGCCGATGATGGCGGAGATCATCCTGACCTCCAGCCACAACCCGTGGGCGCCCATCCCGAGCACGATCCCCGAGGAGGAGATCGGTGACGGCTCGGTCTACCACTCCCTCCAGAAGGCCGAGGGCAAGGACCCGACGGAGGTCTGGAAGGATCCGCTGGCCGTCCGGGACGAATACCGCAAGTCCATCCAGTACTCGGTGACCAGCATCGTCGACTTCGTCGCGAAGTACGGTTCGAAGGACACGGTGCTGGTCTTCCTCGGCGACCACCAGCCGAACAAGACGGTCACCGGCGACAACCCCAGCCACGACGTTCCGGTGTCGATCGTCGCGCAGGACCCCGAGGTGCTGGAGAAGATCTCCGACTGGGGCTGGACGGACGGGCTCAAGCCCGCCGACTCGACGCCGACCTGGCGGATGGACAAGTTCCGCGACCGCTTCATGACGGCGTTCGGGCCGCAGCAGCCCGGCGGTACGTCCTGAGCGCCCGGGAAAGGCACCGCATGCAAGCCGACTTCCCGGTGTAACGCCGTGCGAGCTCCGGGACCAACATCTCCTGCCGGCCCAGCTGCTTCTCGAAGGGCCGGGCGCGCAGTGACGGCGTGTCCACCACCCTGGAGATGCCCTGCTTTCCTGTGCTGATTCGAGCATGACCGTGGTCGCAGGGCGGCGTCTGCGGCGACCGCAGCTGTCACCTCACGGCCCTTGGCCTCCGGGCCGCCCCGGGGTTCTCCTCCGGGGCGGCCCGGAGGCCGAGGACGGTGAGGTGTTCCGGCAGAGGATCCGCGTGGCCGTGGAGCGTGGACCACGCCCGCGTCCTGCGCGTCGCGCCGCCGGGCTCCTGCCCGACGCACCCGGCGGGCGATCCGGCGGAGGCGGTGCCCGGCGACCCGGCGGACACGTCCCCGGCGATCCCGTGGACGCCCCGTCGGCGATCTAGCGGGTGGCCCCGGTGTGCTCCCGCACAGTCGCCGCCTCGCTCGCAGACGTCCCGGCCCCAGGCTCGGCGTTCTTCTCGGCGAACCCGCGCCGGCCCGGCAGGACCGCGAGGACGATCAGGGTTCCGGCGGCCATGATGATGCCGCCGATGAGGCTGGTCTGGGCGACACCGTGGGCGAAGGCCTGGTGGACGGCGTCCACGAGAGCCTGGGCCTGCTGCGGACCGACGGAGGGATCCTGCGCGACCCGCTCCGCGACGGCCAGGCCACCACCGACCGAGTCCTTGGCGATCTCCATCGCCTCGCCCGGGAGCCGGTTGCCCACGAGGTCGGTCAGCTCGTCCCGGTAGGCCGTGCCCAGCAGCGAGCCCAGCACCGCGATGCCCAGCGCCCCGCCCAGCTCCAGCGCGGTGTCGTTGACACCGCCGCCGACGCCCAGCTCGGACTCGGGGAAGGAGCCCATGATCGTGTCGGTCGCCGGGGAGATGGCCAGTCCGAGCGCGAGGCCCAGCATCATCATCGGCACCAGGAAGTCCCCGTACGTAGAGCCCTTGTCGATCTGGGTGAGCAGGAACATGCCCGCCGTGCCGATGGCCAGGCCGGTCACGACCATCGGCTTCACCCCCAGCTTCGGGGTGAGTATCCCGGTCAGCGCGGACCCGAGGAACACCGCACCGCCCAGCGGCAGCAGCCGTACACCCGTGTCCAGGGCGCCGTAGCCGAGGACGAACTGCAGGAACTGCGTCGCGTAGTAGATCACGGCGAACATACCGAAGAAGAAGAACATCACCGCGAGCATCGAGCCGCTGAAGGGTCGCAGCGCGAACTTGCGGACGTCCAGCATCGGGTGCGGGTGCCGCAGTTCCCAGGCGACGAAGGCGGCCAGACCGGCACCGGCGACCACGGCGGCGGTGACGGGGCCGGTGCCCCATCCGGAGTGCGGGCCCTCGATGGCGGCGTAGATCAGGGAGCCGACGGTGACGATCGACAGCAGACCGCCGACGTAGTCGATCCGGCCCATGCCCTGCGCCTTGGACGGCGGTACCAGGGTGAGCGCGCCGAGCACGGCGAGGAGGGCGATCGGCACGTTGATCAGGAAGGTCGAGCCCCAGGCGTGGTCCTCGAGCAGCCAGCCGGAGACGAGCGGGCCGACGGCTACCGCCACGCCGGAGGTCGCGGCCCAGGCGGTGATGGCCTTGGCCCGCTCGCTCCGGGGGAAGGTCGCGACCACCAGGGACAGCGTGGCCGGCATCACGACCGCGGCACCGATACCCATGATCGCGCGGGCAGCGATGACCAGCGAGGTCTCGTCGACCAGGCTCCCCATCACCGAACCGGCGGCGAAGATCAGCAGGCCCAGTACCAGCGCGCCGCGCCGGCTGTACTTGTCGCCGATCGCGCCCAGCACCAGCATCAGCGCCGCGTACGGAACGGTGTAGCTGTCGACGACCCACTGCAGATCACTGCTGCTCAGGCCCAGGTCGGTGGTCATGTCGGGGGCGGCGACGATCAGCGACGTGTTCGCCATCACCGTGATCAGCAGGCTCAGGCACAGCACGAGCAGCGCCCACCAGCGCCGCGCGTACGGCCCGGTCATCTTCTCCACGGGGGTATGTGCAAGGAAGGACATCAGTAGCTCCTGAGAGGGGGACGGATCGGACGAGCGGAATCACTCAAGGTGGCCATCGGATGGCGTCATGTATTGCTCCGGAGCGCTCAGTGGCTCGGGGAAACCGCCAGTTCGCGCAGGCGTGCGTTGTTCTGCAGCGACCACCGCATGGTCCGCGGCGGGCGCCCGAGGAGGGTTTCCAGTTGGTCGGAGAGGACGTCGTACCGCCCGCCGGCGATCAGCCTGGCCTGGATCCTCAGGTGCGCCGCCACGTGCCGGGCCGCACCCGGATCGCCCAGGGCCTCCTGCAGGAGGGTCTCGTCCACGAAGGCCTCGTTCCAGGCCTCCACTTCCTCAGGGACGTAGACGACCTGGCGTCCCAGCGCGGCGGCGTAGTCCTCAGCGAACCCGTACATGTCCTTCAGCTCCGGGCCGGTGAGCGCGTAGGACTTCGAGATGTGCGGTGCGGGGTCGACCAGCATCTTCACGCACACCTCTGCCAGGTCGTGAACGGCGATGGGCGCGAGCCGCTGGTCGCCGTAGGGCAGGCGCAGTACACCGTTGCTCAGCGGGCCCAGTTGCATCCAGGTCAGGTGGGGAGACTCGGCGAACAGGGTCGCGCGCACGTTGACGGTCGGGATGCCGGACCAGTCCAGCACCTTCTCGCAGACCCAGTGCGCCCGCTGCTGCGGTGACCAGTCCGTGACCAGTCCGCCGAGCCAGGAACGCCGCTCCTCGTCCGATGCGGTCATCTTCTCGAGCGTCATGTACGACTGCTCGTAGTTGGACAGGTGCACGAAGGCCTCGGTGTCGCCCTGGGCTCGCGCCGCCGCCGCCATCACGGTGAGGGCATCGGCGTAGTACGGCTGCGCGCTCATGCTGAAGTAGATGCGCCGGACACCCTTCAGCGCGGCGGCCACGTCCGCGAGTTTGAGCAGATCGCCGACGAAGACCTCGGCCCCGGCCTCGCGCAGCGACTGCGCGCGTTCGTCGTCCCGTCGCACGAACGCGCGCACCGGGTGGCCCTGTTCGAGCAGCATGTCGACCATCACGCTGCTCACGCCACCGACTTGGCCGCCGGCGCCGGTGATCAGAATGGGATTGCGTTCCGTCATTGGTGTGTCCTCCGTCTGGTGGGGGGTGGGTCGGCCGTTCAGGAAGCCGAGGATGTGGAGTCGTCGAGGCGGGTGAGGAAGTCGAAGGGTGGCGTTGACCTCGGCGCGACGCTCCTGCTGCCTGCTTGCGGGCATGACTGAGAACCGTCTGGAAACTGATCAGTTTCCAGACGGGAAATCAGATCGGTTTCCTCACCGATGAAGGTGAGGCGGGTGGGTGGCGGGCTGAGGTCTCAGGGCCTCTGGAGGGCCGCGTCGGTGTCCGCGGTGGCCAGCATCCTGTTGATGTCGGCGCCGGCCAGTGCGCCGGCCGCTGCGGAGGCCCCGACCTGGGCGACCAGATCGGTGGCGTTGCCGGCCACCCACACACCCGGCACCTCGGTGGCGCCGGCGATGCCGGAGGCGAAACCGCGGCCCGTCGGCAGGTCCTGCACCGGCAGGCCCAGACCTTCCAGGCCCCGGGTGCGGGCCTGCATCGGCGAGGCGACCGCGACGACGCGGCGGGCCACGATCTGGCCGTCGGCCAGGCGTACGCCGGTGAGGGCACCGTCCTCGTCGTTGACGACCTCGACGACCGGGGTGTCGATGACGCGGATGCCGCGGGCGGCGAAGCGGGCGCGGCTGTCCTCGTCCAGGTCGGTGCCGTGGGTGAAGTAGGTCAGGTCCTCGGTCAGTTGACGGAACAGATACGCGTGGTTGATGGAGGCCGGGCCGGTGGCGAGGATGCCGATGGGCTCGTCGCGCACCTCCCAGCCGTGGCAGTACGGGCAGTGCACCACACTGTGTCCCCAGTGCTCGGCGAGCCCGGGCACCTGTGGCAGCACATCCTTCAGGCCGGTGGCCACCAGGATGCGGCGGGCGGTGATGCTGCGGCCGTCGGCCAGGGTGACGGTGAACCGCAGGTCCCCGTCCGCCGACGGGGCGGCGGACTCGGCCGAGACCACCTCGCCGTGGATGACGCGTCCGCCGTACTGGCGCACCTGCTCCCGGCCGCGTCGAAGGATCTCGGTCGGCGGGGTGCCGTCCAGGGCGAGCAGCCCATGCACGGCCTCCGCGGGCGCGTTGCGCGGGGAGCCGCTGTCGATCACGACGACCGAGCGGCGGGAGCGGGCGAGGATCAGTGCACCGTTCAGCCCCGCGGCGCCCCCACCGATCACCACCGCGTCGACGGTCCCCTCGGCCAGCGCGTCGCTCTCGTACGCAGGAGCCGTCGCAGTCATGGCCTCCTGCCTTTCCTTGTCAGTCATGGTTCGGTCGACCCTTCGAGTTCTGGGTGGCGGGAGGGGGCAGTCGCTCAGGAAGCCGAGGATGTGGTCGGCGGCCGTCTTGGGCTGTTGTGGAGGGTCCGGCCCCGATTTGCTTGGGACGTTCGTGATGTACAGCACCGTTGTTTACTGAACAGTCCGAAACCTAAATGGTTCTGTACTGGGTTGTCAATTACGGCGGGTCGGCTTTACCTTCGATGCATGGCGAGACCACGAAGCTTCGACCGCGACCACGTCCTGCATGCCGCGGAGCGGCAGTTCCGCGCTTCGGGCTACAACGGCACGAGCGTCGACGACATCAGCGCCGCCACCGGCCTGGG